>JAUZEU010000023.1 GCA_030838885.1 Bryobacterales bacterium
TTCCTTCGTTTGTGGGATCATTGCCCGGGATGATTTCCGGCTTGCCTTTGTCATCGAACCCCTTGGCCCAGGTTTGCCGGACGAAGCTCTTCGCCAGAATGAATTGCCCGGTGTTGCGGTCCAGAAGATAGTAGAAGCCGTTACGCGCCGCCCAAGCCATTAGCTTCCGCGGCTCGCCCCGAACCGGACCATCGAGCAGGACGGGAATTTGGGTCGCGTCCCAGTCGTGCGTGTCCTGCGGCGTGAACTGAAAGTGCCACTTTAGCTTGCCGGTATCCGGGTCGAGCGCCAGCACAGAGCAGGAGTATAAATTGTCTCCCTTCCGCGTATCGGCATTGTAGTCTGGCCAGGGATTGCTGGTACCCCAGAAGAGCGTGTTCGATTCCGCGTCAAAGGAGCCGTTGTTCCAGGTGGCAACCCCGCCGGTCTTCCACGAATCGCCCGCCCAGGTGCCAAAGTTCGGTTCACCGGGCTGAGGGACGGTGTGGAACCGCCAGACCTGCTTGCCGGTCACAGCGTCGTACGCATCCAGGAATCCGGAACCAGGGTGTTCGCCACCGGCCATCCCGACAATCACTTTATCCTTTATGATCAGGGGAGCTCCGGTAGCGGCGTAACCGCCATCCAGCGTGTAGTCGTGGATTTGGGTCTTCCACAATTCGCGGCCGGACCTGGTGTCCAGCGCGATCAGGTGCATGTCCAGAGTGTTCATGTACAACCGATTACCCAGGATCGCCAGGCCGCGGTTCACTCTGCCACAGCAGTTGTATGTGCTCGTCGGATTTTTGTGGCTATAGACCCACATCACACGGCCGGTGGCTGCGTCCAGCGCAAAAACATCATTCTCCGGACGGGTGAGATACATCACTCCGTCGACAACCAGAGGCGTCGTCTCGAATTTCTCCGGCGAATGGCCCTGGAACAGCCACTTGGCGTGGAGATTCTTTACGTTGCCGGCGTTGATCTGGTCGAGGCTGCTGAAACGCCAGCTTTTGTACCCGCCTGAGTACATGAGCCAGTTGCCTGGTTCGCGGTCCGCGTTGAGCAACCGTTCGTAAGTGACTGGCGGACCCTGAGCCCAAAGCCCCGGCGCAAACGCCACGGTGAAAGCCAGCTTGAATAACATTCTCAAAGCGCACCTCGCAACGAATTCAGATATGCCACCACATCATCCAGTTCTTTCCTGCTCAGCGTGGTCCCGTAGGCGGGCATCAATGCCGGCTTGTCGCGGCGGATTTCCTTCAGGTCTTCTTTGAGGAAAGATCGCAGATTGGCCTCCGAATCGCGCAACTGGATGGAGAGGTCGTCTTCATTGAGACGAATGCCCCGCGCGGTCTTTCCGGACTTCGTGATCACCTCAACCGCCCGGTATGTGACTGCAATGTCGGCTTCCGGAGTCACGAGGGAAGACATAAGATACGCCAGGCTGCGGCTTCGTCCCACACTGGTCAGGTCGGGACCCACATAACCGCCCTCACCATTGATCGAATGGCAAGTAGCACAGCGGCCCTTGCCCGCGTAAATCGCCTTACCTGAAGCCGGATCGCCGGTCGCGGTCTCCCGCAAGCCCACCGCCCCGAGAGTCTTCACAAACGCCGTTATTTTCCAGACCTCGTCGTCGGTGGCGCGAACGGTAGGCATTTCGGTTCCCGGAATCCCGTTGCGGATAGTGGCATATAGTTCGCGATCCGAACCGCCATGCTTGTAAACGCCGCTCGTAAGGTCAGCACCCCTGCCGCCCTCACCTTGTGCACCATGGCAGTAAGCGCAGTGAGTCTGGAAGAGAGACGCTCCCTCCTGCCGTCCTTCCGGCGTGTCAAAGGTATTCTGCTGCGGCCAGGCACAGGTCAGAGCGGCCGTGAAAGTCAGGGCAAATCTCAAAAGAAAGCGCATACGGGGCTTTGCTTCGAGATCATATCTCATTTCGGGCGTCAGCACGACAGAATCTCGCAGTTGTCAAACCGGCTCCGCGTGGAGATAATTGCGGTGTTCACAGTGGCGCATTGCGCCGTCCCAGGAGGGAGAACCATGATCCTCACGTCCGGATCCCGTATTTTAAAGACGCTGCTGATTGCGGCATATATCATTTCACTGCCAGCGTACGGCCAGGTCCGCAAGCTGCACACACGAGACCTGACCCGCCTGAGCCAGGTTCAGGTGGCCGATTACCTGAAGCGCAACGACATTGTGTTCATACCGGTGGGCGCGGTGGAGACAAATGGCATTATGCCGAGCGACCGCGATTACGTTTCTCCTCTGGGCATGGCCATTGCGATGGCAGACGATCTTGATGCTCTCTACATGCCAGGTCTTATCTGGTCGTATCCCGGCACAACTATGGTTGCTGCCGCGACAGTCAATATCACGCCTTCGCAGGGAACTTCGTATCTCCGTGCTATTGCGGAGTCCCTTCTGAAGCAGGGATTCCGGCGCCAGGTCTATCTCTCGATGGGACAGGGACCCGCGCCGCTTACGGTCGGCACTATGGTCCGGGAATTCTACGACGAGAGGCATGTACCGATCCTCTACATCGACATGGATACTTATCTCCCGAGACTGAAGATCAGCCCTGAAGCACGGATGAAGCTGATGTACGGCACTCACTATCTCGCCGGCAGGATCGAGGACATCCCGGTACAGGGAGATTACGGTCACGCAGAATCAGTGGCCGCTGGTCAGGTGCCCGAAAACAAGGGGCTGGACGGATTATCAAAACTAGGCTATTCGGGCAGTCTCACGCTCGGTTCCTGGGTGCCCGATGTGATGGCCCACGGGAATGGCCGCGAACCGGCGCTGCCGGCCAGCGCCGCTGAACGCGAGGTGTGGGGCAAAGAAGGCCGGGATCAGGTGATCGCGATCGTGAAGCAGATGAAGCTGCGCGAAGCCATGGACGATCTGCGTTTGCACGATGAATTCACGAATAAGGTTCTGATTCCCAAATATGGAAAGATTCTTCCGGGCGTGAACTGAGCTGGCGCCAGGCCTGCTGCCGGGGGCTATGCACATCATTTCCAGGAAGCCGCTGAAGCCGGACGCTCCGCCGGACGATCTGATCACGCAGATCGTCGAAAGCGACACGTTCCGGTCTGCGCCCATGATGCGCACACTCCTGATCTACTTGTGGAAGCATCAGGGCGAGCCGCTGAGCGAGTATGCGGTCGGCATCGATGCGCTGGGGAAATCGGCGGATTTCGATCCCCGGATCGACTCTACGGTACGGGTTCAGATCTCCCGGCTCAGAGCCAAACTGAAAGAGTTCTACGAGTCTCACGCGGAGTTCCCCTTGAAGGTGTCGGTTCCGTTAGGCCGCCATGACCTTCAATGGACTTACGAACCACCGGCGGTCCCCATTGCGCAGCCGGTCAAGTCTATCCCAAAGGCTTATGCCATTGCAGCTACCGCCCTGTTTGCCGCGCTGTCGCTTATCTGCATTGTTCTGCTCCTTCGGGTTCGCAGCCTTGAGGTTGCGCAGACGTCGGGCGCGCCGCCCCTGCCCCGCTTCTGGCAATCTTTCGCAAGCGGGTCCAAACCGGTAGAAATCGTAATCCCCAGCCCCTTGTACTTTTTCTGGCCGGACCGCGGTCTGAACGTTCGCGACCTGAACGTTTCGGAATTCCCGAACTGGCCCTCCTCGCCATGGCTGCGGGACATGGCGGCGAAGTGGGGTCCGCCAAAGTTATCGCAAAACTACGTCGGCGTTCCCGAAATGAACGCCGGGATACGGCTGTTGCAATTCCTGCACGGCAGGGTCGGTCAACTTGAAGTGTTGGAGTCTCGAAAGTTCGCAACGGATCTCATTGCCGCCCGGAACACCATCTTCATCGGGATGCCGCGAACGGCAGTATATCTGGATCAGATCTCCCGCAAACTGAATTTCTATGTCGAAAGGGTGGAGCCGGATGTCATAACAAGCCGCACTCCACTGCCT
>JAUZEU010000038.1 GCA_030838885.1 Bryobacterales bacterium
AAAGAGATTGAGATCGAGGGCTATAAGCAACTACTGGCCGGCGGGAAGCCGCATATTCTGGTGGATGTCCGCGAAGACCACGAATTCAGCGCGGGGCATGTGAAAGGCGCCGTTCACTTGAGTAAGGGTACTATCGAGCGGGACATTGAGACTCAATATCCTGAGAAAGATACTACACTGGTTTGTTACTGCGGGGGTGGATTCCGGTCAGCACTGGTTTCGGACAATCTGCAGAAGATGGGTTACCAGAACGTCATTTCTTTGGATGGGGGATGGCGGGCTTTAAAGGAATCGGGACTGCCGCTTGAATAAAACTGCCGTTTTGCTGGTTATGCTGTGCGGATCGCTCTCCGCAGCTTCGCTGCAACTATATACCCCCGCCGTGGGTGCATTGCCGGAAGGGGGCGGTTCGCCTTCGTTCGCATATTTTGCCGGACCGGGAGCGGGTACAGTCGAGACCGCACCGACAGTGTCGACGGCCTATACGGTACTGAACACAGGCGCCGACAGCAGTCTGCATGCGGGGTATTTCAACCGGCAACTCGCCATTAACTTCGCGAATCCATCCGTGATAACGCCCGGAGCGTTTGTGAATGCCGGGTTTCCTTTGCTCGATCCGACGCTGGGATTCACACTCCATTTCTCGACTGAAATCTTCGCGGAAGCGCATTCCAGTGTCGACCGTGCGGGTTTCAGTGTAATTCTGTTGGGCAATGATGGTAAGGGGATTGAGCTCGGTTTCCAGAACAACACGATTTTTGCCCAGAATCAGACGCCGCTGTTCACTGCTGGAGAAAGCGCAACCGGAGCAGGAATTGCAGCTCTGCTGCAGGCGCTCACTCCGTACGATTTGACGATTTCCGGCGGGAGCTACAGTTTGTCGACGGGTGGGACAGATTTGCTGTCCGGTGCTACCAGGAACTACAGCGCTGCGAGTGGATTCGGCACTGACGTTTATCGGTCGACGAACTTCGTATTTCTTGGCGATGACACTTCTTCGGCTTCGGCTACAACTTATCTGGGACCGGTTTCGATTGATACTGCTCCGGAGCCAGCCGCCTTTCTGCTCTGCTTGCCGGTGCTTGCGGTTCTTACAAAACTATCCGGTGGGCGCCGTCGCGTCGCGTAACGTGCTCTCGGTCTAAGTATTCCAGCAACGGGATGGCGTATTTTCTCGATACGCCTGTCCATTCTTTAAACTCCGGAACGGCAAAGCGCTGACCCTTGCGTGCCGATAAATGTTCGCGAAGGCTCGTACAGGCGGCTGTGTGGAGCACGAGTTCATCGGACACGCGGACGAGCTTGCCCTCGCGCTGAAGAATCTGCAGAATGGAACGCGCTCTGGCGGGTTCGAGGCCGGATTCCTTCAGGACGTCCTGAACAGCGGGCGTGGTCAGGCCGGCGTTCAGGAATGCGGCTTCAATAGTGGCTCGCGCCTGTTCTTCATCGAGCTTGAGGATTACCCGATGGCTTGCCAGACGGACGACCTCTCCATGCTGGACTACTTCGGGCGCAGCGGACTCCAGAATGTGATTGAAGACTTCCGGCGCAGCATTCGGGATGAGGCTGTTCTTCAAATCCTGCTTCGGCATTCCGGGTAAAAGGGTGTTCTCTTTGTGGAATTGCCGCACTTTGGCGGTCAGCTGCTTCTTCAGTTCGGCTACTCGCGCGTCAGCGATCAGCCAGGGTCGGGCACTCTGAATGGACAAACCCGTTAGTGCAATTAATTCCGATTGCAGGATTCCGTCGGGCCGTTCGGCTACGAGTAGTTCGGTGCGCACACTGGCGTCGCCTTCGAGAAGTGTAGTGAGCCTTTGCGGGATATCTTCTCCGCGCCGGTATTTGCGCCCGCTGATGTCGGCGACCACGCCGCCGCCGATAGTCGAGACGGGCGAGAACATCCGGACGATGAAGCGATCTCCTGGCAGAATCAGGGCGGGTTCGCGGAGAGCGATCCGGGTCCATGTGGAGGCGCCGGGTTTTAAGGTGGCGCGTTTGTCCAGATATCGGATTTCCGCTTCGATTTCCGCGGAACCGATGTGGAGGTGAATGGGGGCGTGGTTCTTCAGTGGCTTTGCTGAGGGCAGAAGATCGAGCCGCGCATCGAAAATTTTGACTGGATTGAAGCGGCCAGCTTCGCTGAGCACCATGCCACGCTCGATTTCGGCGGGCTCAATATCCACCAGGTTGACTGCCGTTCGCTCTCCGCCGCGCGCGCGGGTTGCTGTCTCGCCATAGACCTGTACGCCCCGGACACGGAGGCGACGCCCGGTCGGATAGAGTTCCACTTCCTGCTCGCGGCTGAGCGTGCCGGAAACGAGCGTCCCTGTGACTACAGTGCCGAAGCCCTTCATCGTGAATGCGCGGTCTATGGGGAGCCGAAACCAGCCCGCTGAGCTTTTTTCGCGGACGGCGCGGGCGGTCCGCTCGAGTTCGATGCGAAGTTCGGGCAGACCGGTGCCAGTGACTGAACTGACGGCCACTTTCGGGGCGTGTTCAAGAAAGGATCCGGCGACAAATTCGTCCACTTCGAGCCGGACCAGTTCGAGGAGATCCGGATCCGTCTGATCCGATTTAGTGAGGGCGATGACGCCAGCCTGGACTCCCAGCATCCGGCAGATCTCGAAGTGTTCACGGGTCTGGGGTTTGATGGATTCGTCGGCGGCGATCACGAACAGAACCACGTCGATTCCCGCCGCGCCTGCCAGCATGTTTTTGATAAACCGCTCATGCCCGGGCACATCGATAAAGCCGAGCCGGAGGTCTTTGGTCAGCTGCAGGTGGGCAAAGCCGAGGTCGATGGTGATGCCGCGCCGCTTCTCTTCTGCCAGGCGGTCGGCATCGGTTCCGGTGAGGGCCTTGACGAGAGATGTCTTGCCATGGTCGATGTGGCCGGCCGTGCCGACGATAATATTTCTCATGGCGCCGTTCTCATGGTAATTCTTGCGGTTCTCTTGATGGCGCTGCTCACGGGATCTTTGGTTTATTGCGTTTTGGCAATTGTGGCGGCTTATCGGTACAGGCAGAGTGGAGCGCCCTTGCTTCAGACGTTTCCGCCTGTCACGGTGATGCGGCCGCTATCGGGCGCGGCTGACAATACTGAAGCGAATTTGCGGAGCGTGTTCAGGCAGGATTATCCCGACTTCGAAGTGCTGCTTTCGGTGCATGAAAAAACAGACCCGGCGGCAGCGGTGGCCGAGCGGGTGATGGCCGACTTTCCGAATGTGCCCTCGCGTCTGATTGTGGCGGGCGTTTCGCCTCTGCCGAATGCTAAGGTCTGGAGCCTCCGGGCGCTGTGGCCCGAAGCCCGGCACGAGAACATCGTGATGGCCGACAGCGATATCCGGTGGGAATCGGATTGTCTGCGGGTGGTGATTTCAGAACTAAGCCAGCCGGAGGTTGCGCTGGTGACGTGTCCGTATCGCGCGGCGGGTGGGCCGAGTCTGTGGTCGCGCGTGGAATCGTTGGGGCTGAACACGGACTTTCTGGCCGGGATGCTGACTCAGCGGATGCTGAACGGCATGGATTTCGCGATCGGCTGCACAATTGCGACCCGGCACTCGGAACTGGAATCGATTGGCGGGCTGGAGCACCTGCAGCGCTACCTGGCCGAGGATTTCATGATGGGCAATCTGATGCGGGAGCGAGGGCGAAAGGTCGTGCTGTCGCGCAGTGTGATAGAGCATCACACCGGGAACGACCGGTTCCTGAATAACTGGAAACACCGGCTGCGATGGGCGCGGAGCACCAGGCGGTCACGGCGGATGGGGTACATCGGAGAGCTATTTACGAAGCCGACGGCACTTGCGCTGCTGCTTTGGATTGCCGCTCCGTGGGCGTTCGGCTTCGTTTTGTTAGCGCTCCTGCTCCGGGCTGGGGTGGCCTGGGCGACGGCGGTGCAGATCCTGGACGATCCGCTGATCCGGCGGTACTGGTGGCTTCTGCCGTTGGAGGATGTTTCGGGGTTCCTGACCTGGGTGCTCGGCTTTTTCGGAAAGAGAATCACGTGGCGGGGTCGGAAGCTGGTGGTGGCTCGGGACGGGAGTTTCGAGCTGTAAGGTTTTCCAGCTCGTCCAGCGTGCGAGGCCAATCTGAACCAAGCAAACGGGATAGCCCCCGGTCGGCGAGGACTTTGCCTCCGGTTTGGCACCTGGCGCAGTAGTTGGTCTCGTTGTCGGCGTAGCGGATCCGGAGGATCTTCTCGCCGCAGACCGGGCACGGTTTGCCGTAGCGGCCGTGGGCGGCCATGTCGTCCCGGAAGGCGGTGACCTTCTCCGGGAAGGCCGCCCGGGCCTCCGCAGTCAGCCGGTTCACCCAGAGTTGGAGCGTATTTTGGGTGGCGTTGAAAATCCGAACCCATTCTTCAGGCTTGAGCCTCTGCGTTTGGGCCAGGGGTGAGAGGCGGGCGGCGTGCAGAATCTCGTCCGAGTAGGCGTTGCCGATGCCGCTCAGGATGCGCGGATCAGTCAGGGCTCGTTTGAGGGTGTGGTTTTCGGCGGTCAGCGCAGCGCGGAATTCATCCAGGTTGGCTGACAGGACATCGATGCCGCCCGGATCTACAAAACGAAGCCGATCTTCCCCTTGCAGAATGTGCAGCGAAGCCCGGCGCCTGGTGCCTGCTTCCGTCAGGGTGAGGGAGCCGCCCGGGAAGTCGAAGGCGGCGATGTTCTGGCGACCTTTGAGCGGGATGCCAGGCGGGCGCCAGTGAAGCCGACCGGCGATCATCAGGTGCAGAACGAGCCAGAGATCGCCGTCGACACCAATTGCGATTCGCTTGCCGACTCGCCGTAACTCGTGAACGGTCTTGCCTTCGACATCCGAAAGCGACGGCTGGATGGTCCGGAGGAGGAAAGGATTGGCCAGCCGCACGCGCTGTAGCGGCTGGCCAAGAATACGCAGTTTGAGAGCTTCGAGGTACGCGGCAATGTCCGGAAGTTCCGGCATGCACCTGATTCTACTTCTTCAGAGCGTCGACCAGCGCGGGAACTACCTGGAACAGATCTCCGACGATTCCGTAATCGGCGACTTCGAAAATCGGCGCTTCCGGGTCCTTATTAATGGCGACGATGGTTTTCGCGCCCTTCATACCGACCAGGTGCTGAATGGCTCCGGATATTCCGACGGCAATATACATCTTCGGTGCGACGGTTTGGCCGGAACTTCCGACCTGCCGCTCCATGGGGAGCCAGCCGTTGTCGCAGATCGGCCGCGACGCCGCGAGTTCCGCCCCGAGGGCCTCCGCCAGCTTCTCGACAATGCCAATATTCTCGGCCTCGCGGATCCCGCGGCCGACCGAGACGATGATCTCTGCTGCGCCCAGATCTACGGCGCGCGCAGACTCCCGGAAAAGCTCCAATGGCTTCGTTCTGATTTGTTCGGGATTGAGTTGTGGGTTCGTTTTTTCGACCGGGGCAGAACCGGCCTCGAGCTTATCTGCCCGGAACGCTCCTGCCTGGACTGAGATAAAGTGCGGCCCTGGGCCTTCCAGCCGGACATCCGCGTTCATCTTGCCCTGGAACAGCTGGCGAATCGCAACGAGGGAGCCGTTTTCCACCCGATGACCAATCACGTCGCTGACGAGAACCCGGCCAAGAGCGGTGGCCAGCTTCGGGGCGAAATCGCGGACCTGATAGGTATGAGGGAAGACTACATAGGCCGGCTGATGGGCTTCGATCAGTTGCCGGAGCGCCGAGGTATAGCCGTCCGGCGTGTAGTCCTTCAGGAGCTCGTGATCCAGCGCGTGCACTTTATCTAGCTTGTAACCGGCGATGGTCTGCGCAACCGGTTCGACACCGCTGCCGAGCACCGCCGCAAATACCGGCAGCCCTAGCTCAGAGCCAAATTGCTGGCCCGCTGCGAGCGCCTCAAGCGCCATTTTGTGCAGACCGCCAGGATTTTGCTCAAGTACAACCAGAACTCCGCTCATATGACCCTCGCTTCAAAGCGCAGTTTTTCCACCAGTTGCGCGACGGCTTCTTTCGGCTCTCCATCGAAGATTTGGGATCGTTTCGACTTTTCGGGCAGGTAAATACGCTCCACGCGAACCGAAGGCTGGCCCAGACCGCCCAGTTCGGCGACTGACAGGCGCTTCACTTCTTTGGATTTCGCTTTTTTGATGCCCATCAGGGTGGCGTAGCGCAGTTTAGTAGCGCCGGACTGGATCGTGAGAAGCGCCGGCAGGGGCAGATCCACATGCTGGAACCAGCCGTTCTCGAGTTCGCGTTTCACGCGAATACCGCTCCCTTCGATTTCGATGTTCATGATCAGGGTGCCATGGGGCAGACGCATCAGTTCCGCCAAAATAACGCCTGTCTGGCCGAAGCCAAGGTCATCAGATTGAAGGCCGGTCAGAACCAGATCGGGCTGCTCCGATTCGAGCGCCTTCGCCATGATGCGCCCCAGTGACAGGGGATCCCCGACGCTATCCTCATCCGTCTCGATGTGAATGGCGCGATCCGCACCCTTTGCGAGCGCTTCGCGGATGGTCTGGCTGGCGCGATCAGGCCCGGCGCAAAGCACGACGACCTCACCACCCTGCTTTTCTTTCAGTTGCAGACCGGCTTCGAGCGCGTACGCGTCCGGCTCGTTGATCTCATACGAGAGATCTGCGTCTTCGATCCATGTTCCGGACGAGTTCACCTTCAGCAGGCTGTCCCTTGCCGGGACCTGCTTGATGGCGACGACGATCTTCATGTTTAATTACTCCGTAAATCTCTTGAAAATGAGCGCCCCGTTGGTACCGCCGAAGCCGAAGGAGTTGGTAAGAGCATAATCCAGCTTCATGGGCCGTGGTTCGTTGGGGACGTAGTCGAGATCACATCCCGGGTCGGGATTCTCGTAATTGGCGGTCGGCGGAGCCACCTGCCGGCCCAACGCACAAACAACAATACCTGCCTCAAGGCCACCCGAGCCACCCAGCAGGTGGCCGGTCATGGACTTAGTAGAGCTAACGGCCAGCTTTTTCGCGTGGTCGCCAAAGGTCCGCTTCATCGCGATGGTTTCGGCCTGGTCACCCAACGGCGTGGAGGTGCCGTGGGCGTTGACGTAGTCGATCTGTTCAGGGTTGATCCTGGCATCTTTGAGAGCGTTGCGCATGACTCGGAACGCACCTTCTCCATCTTCGGGCGGAGCCGTGAAGTGGTAAGCATCGCTGCTCATGCCATAACCGACAATCTCGGCGAGGATCGGCGCGCCGCGACGCTTGGCTGTTTCGAGTTCTTCCAAAATCAGGATGCCGGCGCCTTCACCGACCACAAAGCCATCACGATCACGGTCAAAGGGACGCGAGGCACGAGCTGGTTCGTCATTGCGCTGAGACAGCGCACGCATAGCAGCAAAACCGCCGATACCCATGGGAGTAATACAAGCTTCGGTGCCGCCGCAAATCATGACATCAGCGTCGCCGCGCTGGATAATCCTGAACGAGTCGCCGATGCAGTGCGCGCTGGTAGTGCAGGCCGTGGCGGTGGCGGAGTTCGGACCCTTTGCGCCGGTGCGAATGGAGACGTAGCCAGAGGCCAGATTGATGATGGTGGCCGGGATGAAAAACGGCGAGATCCGGCGCGGCCCGTGCTCCAGCAGGTTCTTGTGTTCGCGTTCGATCACTTCGAAGCCGCCAATGCCACTACCGATGTAGACGCCCACCTGTTCGGCATTCTCCTCGGTAACCGTCAGGCCGGAAGAACAGAGCGCATCCTCGGTAGCGGCAACCGCCAGCTGGATGAAGCGGCCCATTTTTTTGATCTCTTTTTTTTCAATGAAGCGCGACGGATCGAAATGCTTGATCTCCCCGGCGAACTGGCAATTGTAAAGGGATGCGTCGAAGGATTCGATGCGAGAGATACCGTTACGGACCTCCATCAGCGCCTTCCACGTTTCAGCTGTGGTGTCGCCGATAGCAGTCAGCAAGCCGACGCCGGTGACTACGACTCTGCGGGAAATAGAATTACTCCTTTACCTGGCGAAAGAACTCGCGCGGCCCGACGGCTCCATTCTGCATTTATGCGACTGAAATGCGGAGACAAGACGCGAATGATGCGGTACAAGCCATCCGATGCAGCGGGGCCGGAAAACGATGCCGCAGAAGCGATTGATGCGCGGCATCGATTGGGCGGAATTCTTACTTCTTCTTGCTTTCTATATAGGTGACAGCGTCGCCGACAGTGGCGATTTTCTCGGCATCTTCATCCGGAATCTCTAACTCAAAGGCCTCTTCAAAAGCCATTACGAGTTCAACAATGTCGAGCGAGTCCGCGCCCAGATCATCGACGAATGAGGCCTTGTTATCTACCTGGCTCTCGTCAACACCCAACTGTTCGACAATAATCTGCTTGACCTTCTGCTCTACGGGTGATGCCATAACTTCCTCCACTATAGCCTGGATGAGTCCTGATCCAAGGCGGACAGATTGTTGTCGATCGGCCGAAGAATCCAGGGACAGAGACGCAAAGCTCTGATTCTACACTATGGGCAAAATCCGGCAGGGAAACTGCAGTTCCGAGAGCTGGCGTGGCCGGGTGTCCCCGACGTGTGTAACCATCTTTACATCACTCCTTCACTAACAGTCGTGTTGGTCTCAGCAAGAAATCCTCTGAATATCGGGGCGGCGGCGCGTGCCGTGGCGAATTTCGGTCTGGACGATCTGCGTTTGGTGAATCCCTACGATCAGGCTTTCAGGGAGGCCGTTTCCGCGGTGGGCGGCGCGCATGTGCTACAGACCGCGCGGGTATTTGAATCGCTGGCTGGTGCGGTGGAAGACTGTTCTCTGGTGGTGGGATCTACAGCGGCACATAAGCGGGTACTGCAACAGCCTGTGGAGCGACTGGAGGCCGGAATGCCGCGTGTTCGCAGCCACCAGGGGCGCGTCGCGCTGGTGTTTGGCTCGGAGAAGTTCGGGCTGTCCAATGAAGACATGAGCTTCTGCCACACGCTGATCCGGATACCGACCGCCCCGGAGACGCCCTCTATGAATCTGGGGCAAGCCGTGGCCGTTTGCCTCTATGAGTTTATTCGGGAGGAGACAGCACCGCGCCCGGGCAGGGTTGATCCGCTGGCTGGTGGCGATGCTGAAAAGCTTACATCCATGTTGCTGGATGTGCTGCGGGAGTCCGGGTATACGAACCGCATTACAGCGGTGTCGACGGAACAGAAGGTCCGCCGATGGATTCGCCGGTTGCGAATCGGCGGCCGCGATGCACCACTGCTGATGGGTATTCTGCGGCAGGTGTTGTGGAAATTTAAAAGCGGACGGTCCGAGCGGGATAAGGAGTGACGAGTTGGGCGAAATGACTGGCCGAGCGGGCCTATGTCCGCCCGCGCTTTGGCATGGAAGTGAGTTCATCAAACGCCGGACAAGAGGTATCCTGGTGGCCTGATGGGTCAAGTACATTTTCACCACTATTCTTATTGGCCAATTCGGACGGGCTGATGGAACTTCGCATCTGCGTTGCCTTCGATATTCAGCTGGTCGTCTGACCGGACACCACCTTAACGGGCAAGATATGAGGGCGATTGCGCATCTTAAGGGTACGCTCCGCGAACATCGAAATTCAAAGCGACTCATGGTCAGGCTGGGAGTCGAATTAGCGTCCATCGTGTACACCTGGGTTAGGGCGCCTGCGAGATTCTGTGTGGATGGGGCGTATCGTTCAGCCGTCTTGCCCCGTTTATTCAGGCCTGAGCATCTCCACCAATCCATAGTCTTGACCTGGATGGACCGATATCCCAAAATTTTCTCGGTCTGCAGACACTACCTCATTGGCAATCCAGACCGGCGAATACTTTCATGTGGCTGCGCTACGGGGCGAAGAGGTGCTGACTCTCCGGACTTATTTCCCGACTGCCTGCATTGTGGGCGCCGAGATCAACCGCCACAGCTTGTCGCTATGCAGGAAACGTAAGGTGGACGATCGAATCGTATTCCTGGAGCTGCATCCGGCAAAGATTCGCGAAACGGGCCCGTTCGATGCAATGTTTTGTTTGGCCGTCCTGCAAAGACCCCCAATGCGGATCGTAGAAAAGCGAATTATGAACCTGAAAGGTATATACGCATTCCAAAAGTTCGATGAAAACTCACCGAACTCGATTCCTGGCTGAAAACGGACGGGCTGCTCATCGTATATCATTCGCAATACTTGTTTACCGATGCATCTGTTGCTTCAAAGTATGCACCCCTCACCGCGGCGAAAGATATTGTTAACAAAGGCCCGAAGTTCAATCGCAACAGCATTCGATGCGACATTGCACCGACAAACTATTCGGTATTCGTCAAGTTGCGAGACTGAGAAGGAGAGATCGCACATCGGCAAGCCGCACATCACAGATCAAACGCGGCGGGCGCGGGCGATCGGGTCGCAGCTTCGATTTATTCGGAGCTACGACCCGTTGATGAAGAAGCGCTTGATTACTTGCTGAGGCGCTTGTAGTACTCGGCAACCGCATCGGCATATCCGGGAGGAGTATTCCGCGGGTTTGCGCTGCGGACGCTGCCATCTTTGGCGTCCAGTTTGCGACGCAGCAGCAGTTCCACCTGGTCAATGGCCGTGAGAACCTGGCCGTTGATGACCTGGTCGAGCTGGGGATTGCTGCCCCACTTTTTCGGATCGAGTTGCTGGGCCTGCCGGACGAGTTGTTGATACTCGCGGTTGAGATCCTTATCGTCTGCCATGGAACCACGCAGCCGGCTGAGATCCCGCATCAGGTCGTTGTAGGCCTGTTCCGATTGCGCCGGAGTTGAGCCGCCGTCGCGGGCCGATTGCGGGTTGTCGAAGGTGGAGCCTTCGATGCGGCGATTGTCGCCCTGAGTGCCGGGTCCGTTGAGCTGGCCGGGATTGCCGCCGAAACCACCGGCGAACTGCCCACTGCGCTGGCCGCCGCCGTTCGGGTTTCCACCGCCACCGGTCTGATTACCCTGGTTACCCTGGCCGGACTGATTGCCAGCCTGTTGGCCCTGGCCTTGACCCTGGCCTTGACCCTGCTGGCCTTGACCCTGCTGGCCCTGGCCTTGTTGCCCTTGTCCCTGACCGGGTTGTTGTCCCTGTTGTTGACCCTGACCCTGCTGGCCGTTACGAGCTTGCTGCTGACCCTGTTGACCGCTCTGCTGTCCCTGGCCCTTTTGCTGACCCTGACCCTGGCCCTGTTGACCGTTTCGGCCTTGCTGCTGACCCTGAGCCGCACGCGAGAGCTGCTCGATTCCGCGGCGCACGCGTTCCGCCTGGTTCAGAGCCTGCTGCATGGCGGTGGCGCTCTTGTTGTCGTCACCCGCTCTAGGGACTCCCTGCTGGCCTGCCTGCCCTTCCAGCTTTTTGAGGTCATCCTTTAACTCATTGAGCGAACGTGTTACCGGTGCCTCACGCATGACCGCGTACTGCCCCATGCCCTGACGGAGGAACTGTTCCGTCAGGTCCATCCTGGTTCCGACTTCCCCCTGCTGGCTCTTGCCCATCGCGTCCCGAAGCTTCTTCGAAAGGTCCGGCTGAGCACCTGAGACATTGCGAGACGTTTTTAGCATGTCTTTTTGCAAGTCATTAAAGGCGGAGTGCATCTGCTTCTTCTCTTCCGCCATCTGCTGAGCGCTCTGGGCATTCTCCTGCCCCTGGCCGAAGTTGCGGCGCAGGCGTTGTTCGAAATCCTGCTGTTGGTTAGCGAGTTGTTCGGCTTTGTTAGCCATGTCGGCCATTTCGGAGCCGTTCTGCTGACTGCGCATCGACTGAATAGACTGCTGAGCCTGCTTGAGGCGCTCAGCCGCCTGTTGGGCTTCCGACTGCCCCGCACTACCCTGCTGGCCGGGTTGACGGGCGGATGCGGCGGCACTCATATCACGGGTGGCCTGTTCGATCTGGCGGATCGCCTGGTCGAGTTGTTGCTGACTCTGCCGCTGCTGGGGAGTCATGGGGCGGTTCATTGCCTGCTGACTTCCCTGCTGTTTCTGGCCGGATTGCTGGCCGCTGGCGGATTGCTGACCCGACTGCCCGGACTGACCTGACTGCCCTTGCTGTCCTTGTTGACCCTGCTGTCCCTGTTGTCCCTGCTGCCCTTGTTGGCCTTGCTGACCCTGTTGTCCCTGCTGCCCCTGCTGATTTTTCGCCTGCTGGCTCTGATCGCCGCGCTGCAGTTGCTCCATCTCACGGCGCAGTTGCTCCGCTTCACGACGAAGCATTTCCTGCTGCCAGCGCTGTTGCGCCAACTGCTGAGGATCTTTCTGCTGTTGCTGGGCGAGTTCCTGCTGGCGCTTCGCGAGGTCCGCCAGTTTCTTCATGGCGTCATCGACCTTTTGTTGCTGCTGTTCCTGCGCAGAACTGGAATTCGTTTCGTACTGATTTTTGTCTTTATCCAGTTCGAGGTCGAATAAGTTCGCCAGGTCGCGACCCGCACCGCCACCACCACCGCCGCCTCCGCCACCGCGGCTGATCTGAATCTGAATGTCCCTGAAGGTCGATTCGGCGCGAAGCAGGTGTTGCAAGGCCTGTTGCTCCGGCGTGAGAGAATCCTGGAACTGCAGTGCCTTCAGCTTGTCCGAAGCGGGCGTCATAGCCGCAACCGCGGCCTCCATCTCCTTCACAAACTGAGAGAAGCCCGCGCCATTCGAATCGAGCTGCCGGGCCTTGGTGCGATTGGCCAGAGACTGCGCCTGATCCCGCAGCTTTGCCTGCACTTCGGAGAGATACTTGCCATTCTCAGCAGCCGACGTTTTCGCCTTCGCATCGCCTTTGATTTGATTAAAGGTGGCTGCGATGATTTCCTTTTCACGCTCGGAAATCTGCTGTTCCTGCTCGCCGCCGCCCATGCCGCCACCGCCCGACTGTTGCGACTGGCTGTAGTTGAATTCGAACGGCACAGCCTGAATGAAGAACATGTCGGTCTTGGCCGAGTTCTTTCCATCCTTCGCTGTGGCGTAAATGCTGACGATGTCACCGGGAACGAGCTTGAACTCTTCCATGGAAAGCATGGTGCTGCCATCGACCTTCTTCGCTCCGCGCTGCTTCAGCATGAAGACGATCTTCTCCGGCGCGCCGTTCACCGAGTAGTGAAGGCTCAAATCCTGAAGAGGGTATTCGTCTTCGCCGGAAATCTGAACCGCCACTTCTTCAATTGGGCTGACCTTTGCATCGCGGCCCGGCTTCGAGATCTTCACGACCGGCGGAGAGACTTTGCGAGCTTCGATGAAGTAATCATCGGTCAGGCGAACCATTTCGCCGTGATCCATGACGCCGAGGTGGTAGGTGCCGTCCTTTTCAATCGTGACGGAGGCCGTAGTTTTGTTGTCGACCGTGGCCGCCAGATCCAGCGGTTTGCCGTCCTCGATCAGGAGTTGGCCGCCATTCAGGGGACGATCGGTCTGAATCTCGAGCTTTGCTACGGTGCCTTCCACTGCGCGCAAATCGCCACCCGGATCTTCCACATTTGACGCGAGGCCTGTCCACGACGGATAGACATAGGTGACGCGGATGCTCTTCACGGCCGGAAGATCGACGGTGTGGATTTTGAACGTGCCGGACTTGATGCCGCCCGCTTCGACGTAGTACTCCACGTCTTCCGGCAACGCCACGAACATGAACCCGAAGCCGGAACCGCTTTTTTGGGGTTCCATGGGCGCCTGTTCCCACTTCGAACTGCTGGCGTAGCGGGCCCACAGATTGGCCTTTGTGGCCGTGAAGCCACTGAGATGTGCGCTGATCAGCTGGTCGGTTTTGCGACGAACCGACTTGGAGCCCGGTTCCACCGTGACGTCATACAGGGGTTTCATCTTGCCGTCTTTAGGGAAACTGCCCCACAGCAATTGCGTGCCGGTGCCCAAGATGCCTGCGCCACCCAGGATCAGCCACACCAGAACGCACGTGGCGACGGCGGCAGCCGAGGCAAAACTGAAGATGTGTTTGCTTTCGATGACCTGCTCCGGCTGCGCGTCGCGGGCGAAGCTCAGCGCGTCTTCAGCCAGCAACGGAAGAAACGGGTCAGACGCATTGGTGCGCGCCTTTTCAGTGAAGGTCAGCAGCCGCTGATCGAAGCCGGGGTGCTTTTGTTCGACCTGCTGGGCGGCACGGCGGCGGTTCATCCGCAGAAGCGGGATTACCAGCGTGAGCGCGATCGCCGCACCTATACCGATAAACAGAAGAAACCTGCCCATCAGCAAACCGGAAGGGCTGAACGCTGACCACGTCAGAACCCCGACGATGGCGACCGTGAGCAGCAGCGCTGCACCGGTAATAGAGGCCGCTCCGCGAGTCCAGGTGAACAGCCGGATGCGCCGTTCCAATCTATCCAGATACTGTGCAAGACCTTCGAGGGGATTCATGCCGTTTCCTTACCGGCGCTCATTTGCCGGTTGCCCAAAACAGATTCCGCCACTGCCAGCACTGCGAGCAGCGCCAGCACCCACCACCATAACTCCGCGTTATCGTCACGCGTATTCGTACCCGAACTGGCTCCAACCTCGGCCTTAGAGGCTATTCCCGTATTTTTCCACAGTTCTACCGATTCCGGAGGCACTATCGAAAAATCCGATTCGCGCCGATCGGCGTTCACGGCTGCGAGTTCCTCACGTCCGCTCGCACGCCGGATATCGAAAAAGCCTTCATACGGGAACTGGAACGCTGTTGCTTTTGCGGATTCAGAAAGAGTTAGCAGGCGTTTGTTGTCGGGACCGATGATTTCGACAGGAACGTTCTTCTCTTTGACCGTACGCAAATCCACATAGGAGCCGACCTTGTAAGTTCCGCGGCCGGAACCAACGCCGCCCATTTCGTGGGTGGTTTGCTCTAAAAAGGGGAGCCACACCGGTTGCAGCGGCAGATTGTTCGCGACATTGTCGAATGCTGATGCGAAAACCAGCACATGTCCCTCGCCGATTTTGCGATCCACCAGGAGGGGCAGACCGTTTGCGAGGCGGGCGGCGATTCGGACGTCAGGAGAGTCCGGGGGCGCCTGCAGCTTCACGTATTGGAAGATTGTGACGCCGTCCCAGTTCTGTCCGCGACCGAAGGAC
>JAUZEU010000042.1 GCA_030838885.1 Bryobacterales bacterium
CTCCTTCGGGTTCGACTCGGAGCCGGACCTCTGGTCCGGGCTCTGCCTTAGTACACCAGGAAAACCCCCTCGCGACTTATACATTCAAACACGCGGACCCCCGGCCGTGTCTTCCCGGTGACGAATCGCTTCTGACGCACACAACCGCACGTGTGCTTTCAATACCTACTGGACGTTCCCTTGTCTAGGATCACTCCCGTTGCCTTGAGTCCAGGTGTGCCTGATCACCCTATTCGAAATCTTTCCCGACTCTGCTAAACCCGCGCCTCATTCAAAACCCTGTAAATCTGCGCCCCATACTTCTCCACGAGCTTGATCCCCATACCCGGGATCGCCAGCAACTCCGCCGCAGTCCGTGGTTCGTCCTCCGCGATCGCAAGCAGCACCCGGTCGCTCATGATCCGGAAGGCAGGCACGCTTTGTTTTTTTGCAACCGCGCGCCTCCACTCCTTCAGCATCGCCGCCGCCCGTGAATCCTCCCGGGCCCCTACCTCTTCCGTGGCCTTCGCCACAACCGTCGCCGCGGGTCGGAAAGTTCGCTTCTTTGCCGGAGCCGCTGCTTTCTTCCGGCGGCCTTTCTTCTCCGTGATCGAAGCGGCCTCCCGAATCGTCAGGTCGAGTTGCGTCCCTTCCTCCACATAGTCGGCATCGCGAGTCAGGCTCGCCTTCCGGAACGGAATCTGTTTTCCGTCCTTCTCGAACACTGAGTCGACCAGCCGCACCAACCCCGCCCGCGCCATGGCGCCCATCAGTTCCTCAAAGCCATCCCGATCCATGCCATTCTTCGTGCACAGTTCCAAATGCAGTTTGCCCACTGACTTCCCATTACTCCGCAGCGTCTCAATCACCTCGTGCGCCAGCGCCTGCTCCTGCTCCGTCGCCTTCCGGAATCGCTGGGCCACGCAGCTCTCCGGAGCGCAGAAATCGCAAATCCCGCAGGGTTTCTGGCTGTCTGCCGTGTCCCCGAAGTGCCGCACCAGACTGGACATCCGGCATTGATTACTCTGTGCATACCGGATCATCGCCTCGATCTGCGATTGCTTCTGCTCTCCCTGCGCGATATACGAATCGCGCCAGTCGTCCGTCCCGCGGCTCAGGTTATCGGCGGCGTCGATAACCACGCCGCTGTGAGTCCAGAGCTTCTCAAGCGCCTTCTCAAAAACGTCCGACGGCACACGGCTCTGCTTCTCGATCAGCACCCGCGGCTGCGGCTCCGCCCGAAGCCGGCCATAAATCTGATCGAGTAACTTCACATCCGGATAGTCGCGCTCGAAAAAGAAATCATGCGTGTGCCGGTCCGCATACGAGTGCATCAGGATCGCCCGGCTCGGCTCACCATCCCGCCCGGCGCGCCCGATCTCCTGGTAATAGGCCTCGATACTTCCCGGCAGCGCCGTATGAATCACAGACCGGATATTTGCCTTATCGATCCCCATCCCAAACGCAATGGTTGCGACAATCACCTCCAGCTTGCCGTTGAGAAACCCGTCCTGCACGCGACGCCGGCGGTCCGCATCCAAACCCGCGTGATACGCAGCCGTCGAGAATTTGCCCGCCAACAGCGCAGCCACACTCTCCGCCTGTTTCCGGCTCGGCGTATAGATAATCGCGGGCCTGTGGTTGGCGTCTGACAACAAATCGCGTGCCAGTTCGGGCCGCTGTGACGGACTTGTTTCCACCACCTCGATCGCAATGTTCGAACGCCGGAAGCCGTGAATAAAGCTGGCGTGTTCATCCAGGTTCAGCTGACTGCAGATATCGCGCTGCACAATCGCCGTGGCTGTAGCTGTCAGCGCGATGACCGGGGCTGGCCGCAGAGTGGGAAGATACCCACCCAGCAACCTGTAGTCGGGCCGGAAATCGTGCCCCCATTGCGAAATACAGTGCGCTTCGTCAATTGCGATCAGCGTGGGCTTGCGCTTGGCCAGCATCTCCGGAAACCCGGGCACTCGCAGACGTTCCGGCGCAATAAACAGGAACTGCAGCTTCCCGTTCAGATAATCGATACAAACTTGCCGCGATGCGGCCCGATCGCGTCCTGAATGGATACACTCTACCGCGAAACCCCGCTCCCGCAGCTTCGCGAACTGGTCTTCCATCAGCGCGATCAGCGGGCTGATCACCAGAGTTGTTCCCCCGCGCGCCAGCCCCGGCAATTGGTAACAAAGCGACTTGCCAGCACCCGTAGGCATCACCAGCAGCGCATCGCGGCCCTCAATCACCGTCCGGCAAACTTCTTCCTGATTCGCCCGGAAAGCCGCAAAGCCAAACGCCCGGTGCAGCAAAGCATCTAAAGGCTCACCGGTCTGCGCGGTCACTGTTATCTCATGTGTCGGAGCGGATGCAGGAGGCGACACACGAACGCTGGCCGCATCCGCGGAACCGCCACCCTCATTTCCCTTGCGAGGTGCAGCCGGAATCTGACCCACCTTGCCAATCACATTCCGCACGTAATCTTCAATCCCGTGCAGAAACGGCTCCAGTTGCGCCTCGCCGCGCTGAATGCGCTTGAGATACGCTTCCCACTGACCCGTCATGGCGGGACTCTTCACTTCCGGATGCACCACCTCGATCAGCTGGATACCCTTATCCGTCGCCTCCAGATTCTTCGCATTGCGCAGAATGTACTCGCGCTTTAGCAGCACTTCGATAATCGACGCGCGCGTGGCCGGCGTGCCCAGCCCCGTCTCCTTCATCGCGTCCGAAAGCTCCTTCTCATCCAGAGTCTTTCCCGCCGTCTCCATCGCAGTCAGCAGCGTGGCTTCAGTAAAGCGCTTGGGCGGGCTCGTTTTCTTTCGGATGGCCGCGGCATCCAGCACATCCTGCGCCTGCCCCCGCTCCAGTCCGGAGGGCAACGCCTGTTGCTGCTCATCGCCGCCCGCTTCTTCACCGGACT
>JAUZEU010000067.1 GCA_030838885.1 Bryobacterales bacterium
CTTGCGCAGCGGCCCGGTGGAACCGAAAGATACCCGCGATGTCGGGTTTTGAGAACGCCCCTGCCAATTGAAACAGCAAGTTGCAGCGCCGCCGGCAAAAATAGCTCCTTCTGCGGGAAGCAGGAAAAGCGTTCCGCCCACGCAACCTGCTTCAATTGAAGATGTTGCTGGCAATCATGGTCCGTTTGTTGTGAGCCGACGTTTGAGTGGTCTGCCAACTGCGTAGATCAGTTTGTGCCACTTAGAAAGCTGTATGACTCTCGAGCCGCATCGGGCCAGGCGAATCAATCGTTCAGTATGCCGATTAGTGCCTTTCTCCCTGAAGCCCGACGGGAACTGCATGAGGCCTACGCGCGCGGCAAGCTTCTGCCGGACAGCAGTTTGCTGTGCAGACAGATCAACAGGATCGCAGGCGAATTGACCGGGCTGGGAGCCGCCGAGCCGGTTAAACCGGACGGCCTGTTCGCCGCGGCGCTTCAGGGCCGGCGGCGGCGGGCCTGATTTCAGAACAAAAATGAGAACCCACTTTGACTTTTAATTTTCCACCAATGGGCGTAAGCGCGGTCCTGATAACTCTGGTACTTGCCGCAAGTATCTATGACATGCGTTACCGGCGCATTCCTAACTGGCTCTCCCTGACGGGCGCAGTCACCGGCATTGCGCTGAACTCATTCCTTTATCAGGGATGGCCGGGCTTACGGCTGTCGCTCGTGGGCCTAACGGTCGCATTTTCCGCCTACTTCGCCTTGTATTCCTTGCGCGCGATGGGTGCGGGCGATGTGAAATTAATGGCCGCCATAGGGGCTTTGACAGGTGTCCGGGACTGGTTCGGCATATTCATCATCACGGCACTCATCGGAGGCATTGCCGGTCTCTGGCTGGTAGCCATGCGCGGCAGGCTCAGAAAGACGGTGTGGAATGTGGGATTCATTCTCAGTGAGATGAAGAGCGGCCGTCCCGCGTACTTGGGGAATAAAGAACTGGACGTGCGAAGCCCGAAATCCATGGGCTTGCCCCATGGCGCGGTAATAGCAGCCGGAACGATTGTATTTCTGGGCCTCAGCGCCCGGTTCTCGGAATAGCCGAGAAAGAGATCCATGAACCTGATCAGCCGGACCTTGCGAATGATTACCGTTTGCGTCCTCAGCGGAACATGTGTGCCGATGATCATGATGGCCCAACAAGATCCGCGCGATCTCACCGGGTCTACGCTGGAAGACCTGATGCTCTGCTGGTCCCAAAAGACGCCTGAGAACAGAGGTGTGTAGACGGCGCGGCGGGCGACGTTTACACCAGGAGCCATACGAAGCAAATCCGGAACATTGGTCGCGCCGGAACGGCGAATGTCGTCCTGAGTGATTACATAGATCGAACTACCGGCTTTGGAAAGCGGTTGCTCCTTCTTAGCGACGGAAGTGATCTGAATCTTCACTTGTGCTGGATACAGTGCTCAATCAGGAACAACGCGAGTATTTGAGTACTGTGAAGTCTTCAGCGGACAACTTACTCGGTGTAATCAATGACATACTCGATTTTTCGAAAATCGAGGCGGGCAGGCTCGAACTGGACATCATTCGTTCGGCTTGCGTAACACTCTCGAAGACCGCAAAAACTATGGCCTTTACTGCTCACGAAAAGGGCCTTGAACTGATCCGTAACATTCGGCCTGAGGTGCCGGATTACGTGATCGGCGATCCCGTACGGATTCGTCAAATCCTCATCAACCTCTTGGGCAATGCAATTAAGTTCACCGAGCCGCGGTGAGATCGTCATGGGGGCAACCGTCGAAGCGACTTTTGGGGAACGGATGCAGATGCACTTCACCGTGCGTGATACTGGCATCGGGGTTGCCAAAGAAAAGCAGGGTCTTATCTTTGACACTTTCACGCAGGCTGACGGAACCACAACGAGGAAGTTTGGCGGAACCGGCCTGGGGCTGACTATTTCCCGTCGGCTCGCAGAGGCGATGCAGGGCAGGATCTGGCTGGAGAGTACACCCGATGAAGGAAGTGCGTCCACTTCACGGCTTCCATAGGGGTCACCGGCCAACGAGCGCGCCGTCATGCTGGCGAAGAGCCTTCTTTGGCAGGGAAACGAGCGCTGATCGTGGATGACAGTGCTTCAAGTCGACACATCCTGACCGATATGATGGGGCTGTGGAACATGCTGCCAGCCTCAGTAGCGAGGGCGGAGGAGGCCTTGCCGTATATGGCCTGTGCGGCGGAAATGGGCCACCCTTCGACCTTATCGTGACGGACGGTGAGATGCCAGGAACCAACGGATTCGAGCTCACCCGGCAAATCAGAACTACTCCTAAGCTCGCAGACGCGGTGGCTTTGATGTTGACGTCCGGGGAACCGACGTGAGAAGTCTTTCCGCAATTTGAGTAAGCAATTCATCCTCTGCCGCGTGGCCCAGGCTGTCGTTCAGGGCTTTGAAGCGGTCCAGATCGATGAACAGCACGGCAAACTTATAGGCTGGCTTGATCTTCGACCGATGAGCACATTGCGCCAGTTGGTCGAGAAGATATGCACGGTTCGGCAAGCCTGTGAGTGCATCGTGACGCGCATCGTGGATTAGTCTGTCGTGCAGTTCCACGACTCTTTGGCCTGTCCGCAACCGCGCCTTCAGTTCTCCGGAATTGCAGGCTTTAGTGAGATAGTCGTCCGCGCCCGCCTCAAGTCCGGTGACCAGATCACCTTTTGATTCCTTCGATGTCAGAATCAGGTAGGTGTAAGGCTTGTCTGGGCGCGTTCGTATTGCGCGGCAAACGGCAGGCCCGTCAAGTACCGGCATGACCCAGTCCAGAACAGCAAGTCGCGGCGCTCCGGGGGTGGCGAGGTACTCCGCCGCCTCGTGGCCGTTTTTCGGCAGCGAAAACCTGATAGCCGGCGCGTTCCAGGGTGCGTTGAGTGAGACGCCGGGAGAGAGCGTCGTCGTCAGCAATAACAATTCTCACCAGCATTCTCTCTGCGCGGCACCATGAATCAGCATCGAATCAGCGCAGGCTTTCAGCAGCGCGCGCACCGCCGTATGCTTCGGCCTCCCGCGGCGTAAGCCGCCGGTCAGGAGCCCGAAACTTGCAGGTGCAATCCAGACAAAAATACTTTCGCTTGCCTGTCAGCAGCATCAGAATTCGCTCGATGCCCGCCGACCTCTTGATTTTGAGCCTTGTCGAATGACACCTCAAACACGTTTCGCCGGCATTCGTCCTGAGACGGAGGCGGCCAGGCGGATTACCTTCTGTCAAAACAGGCATTTGCTTGATTGGTGCATGCCGCGCACCAATCTCGTCCTTATCTCTGAACGAAATGCATGTGAGCATCATCGAACTGTGTTGAAAGTTGAGATAACTGGTGCAAAACCAAGCGGTCGGGCCCGCCCTTCGGCAGCAGCTTATCAGCCGATACTAGTACGCATCGCGGCACAAATTGATTGTGACGGAGTTCTTCATCTGCCAGACTGAAACAAGTCCCCTCAATACAGCAAAGCCGAAATTTTTCAAGCAATATGGTTACTATTCAAATCTTCGTGTATCTGCAGCTTCTGGATTTCATAACAACTCTCGTCGGCTTCCGCGTTGGCGCGGCCGAGGCCAGTCCATTTATTGCGAAAATTATACACATTAGCTCGCCGGTTCTGGGTGTCGCAGCATCGAAACTCCTGGCGATTGCGATCGGGGGTCTTTGCCTGTACAGTGGCCGCAGGCGCCTCGTGGGCTGGATTAATTATTGGTATGCTGGCCTGGTTGCTTGGAATCTGGCAATCATTCTGATTGCGATCAGGTGACCTGCAGATCAAGCTGATCTCCCTTACGCGTACCGCTGCGATTGATATATCCTGCGGGAAACTCCAGTGCTGAATGCGCCAGAAGGCAATAGGAGAGCCGCCACGGGGCTAATTCGCAAACGATCTTGCGGACGCGCTGGTTCCGGTCCAAATAGATAACGTCGATCACGAATCTCATGAGAACGGTGTGCACGCCCCCGCAAGGGACGATCCACAATCCCGCTCCATCCTGGAGTCTTTCGTGTTTTAAGAGACCCGTCCGGCGTTTCAGGTTTGTATCGGCAATGTCTACGAGATCCCCGAGCGTCGTCCGGCGCGTAACATTAATCACCCGCAATTTCAGAACTCCCCGACCAGTAGATAGCATTCGTAGTGCCGATCTGATCAACGCTCGACAGGCCGCTCTGGTCTGGCGTGCGGTGTACCCATTTGCGATTGATAGACATGTCAGAATAACGAGAACGCGAGATCGGGAGGCTGCTGTTTTCGGCAGCCAACGCTAAACTGGCCAGTGGGAAAGGGCAGGCTCGCCGTCAAGACTAGTTTTAAGATCCACGATAAGGGCGGATTGCCTCGCGGTCGCCCAACCTGAAGTTGGTGCATCAAAGCCTCCGTTCGAAGCGCTCGTTCGCTGATCAGACGGCAAACTATTTGCAATCGACAGCCATTTTCCCAAGCGTGACTTACTATCAGCATGGATCGCCTGTGCCCGTTGACAATCATTGCGTCGCCTTCAGAACTGATGCAAACCGGACAATCTGGCCACAGAGCTTGATGGAATTGAGCCACGGCTGACGACTCAGAAAGGCACTCGTTCTTCTCTCTTCGCGGTAAAACAGCGGTACGAAATCCATGAACAGATCCGGTGTCGCGGGCGTCGACGATGGCGAATTCGCTGCGTTCAGGTCTGCGGGGAGTGGACGTGACATGATCTCTCGATAAAATTCCCGCGCGCTGAGAACGATCTCGTGCTGGCGTCCGCCCGGCAAGGTCTGCTGATCATGATCCCGTGAATGCCAGATCCGCTCTTCCGTCATGAAGTTGAATCTCGCCTCGTGATAGACGGCTGCTTTGTCACGCTGGATGTCGGTCCGAAAAATATCTGGCCCAAAGATCTGCTGGAAAGCGCACAGAGCAGTGTACTGCGAGCCCCCTTGCATCCGAACATGTCGGGCATTTCAGCCGCACTCCTCCAGCGGATCATCTGCTACTCCTGCCGCACTGCGGGCGATGCGAGAAGGCGCACTAGCTTCACTACGTCCCCCCGACGAACCTTCCGCCAGGAGACGACCCATTCCGGATCACGGTCCCGTTCCTCTGTCGTTAGAACGCCCGAAATGCGGGCGAATGGCCGTTTGTGCGAGGGTCCGCAAGACCCTTATTCGTTGGTTCGATCCCGACCGGCACCTGCAACAATTCGGTTTCAGACTCATCCATCCTTGCGGGCCACCTCGCATCTCACAAGCCGGTTAACGGGAATCGTCCCGATCTTCCGGCAAGTCGCATCAGGCGACAGGCGTACCACTTCGTCATCAGGGATCTGCCGTTCACGGCACGGTAACGTCCGGCCTGTTATCCCGGCTCCACGGAACCTGCCCCCGCAGCATATTCGCCAATGCCCGATTCGGGTTTAAAAGCCCCCGAACCAACACGCGAAGCAATCGTCGCTGCGTCCAATTTTCGAACCGTCTCACCACGAACCGATCCAGCGCATCCTCGGCGATCATCACCGCGAGTCCCCCCATCGGCGTAACCACCAGATCCACCACCCCGGAGTGCCCTGGACTCGACTGAGCGTTCCCCAGCGATGCCTCGCTGATCAGCCCGATCTCAAACTGCGTACTATACGCAGCCGACCACGCCAGCGCGCGCAAACGGCTCTTCCAGTAATCCCGGGAAGAGCCGAATTCCACCCTCCTGTACCGCGGATCGTTCTGGACCTGGATATACCCCGAAACCGCTCCCTGAGCCGGGTGGCCAACATAGTTGACCAGAAACGGGTCCCCATCGCCCCAGCCATGGAGGGAGCCGACCGACTTGAGATGCCCACGCACAAAAGGGCCCTTCAGCCCTGCCCGCGTATCGGATTCAGCCGCGATCCGCACACCATGCTCAAGGGCCAGAAAGCCGGCGGACTGAATAATTGCGTCACCCCAGTGAAAGCTTGTTGCCGACTGAGGATCCTGCCCAAACATCGGACCCAGAATCAAGCAGTACAACCCAGCTAACCTCAAAAGCGAATGGCTAACGGACATTAGCGCGATTCCTGCAAGTTACATTCCACACCAGGCTCGCCGTTTCCAAACGATCCCTTCAGAAACACTGAAACGTTCCGCTCGCCGATCGGCGACATACCAGGCTCGGTCAGCTGAATCCGAAGCTCACAGACCGAAATTCCGGGGCGCGTCTGGCCCCCATTCCCGCGGGCTTTTCCTCAGGGCGTGATTGCAGGAATAACTTCGTAATCTCAGAAGCACCGGCTGCCGCGACCGCCTCATTTGTGTCTGCGCTTTTGATAACCTGCTCGAAACCGTGGAAGGCACCTGCACAACCAGGTTCTTGCCAGACGGAATTCCCCGCCAGATCCGTTCCACCGATATAGTAGTGGGGTGATGCACTCACGTTACCTGACGGCTCTGTTACTCGCGTTCCCCGCGTTTTCCGCACCTTCGGAGAAGACCTTCACGCGCGACGTTTGGCCCATCCTTCAGGCCCGGTGTGTGACCTGTCATCAACCAGATGCTGTAGCTCCGATGGCTTTCACCAGCTATAAGGAAGTGCGTCCCTGGTCACGAGCGATTCGTGAAGCGGTCGTCTCGCGCGCTATGCCGCCGTGGCACGCCACCAAAGCCAGCGCGCACGTATTCCGAAATGACCGCTCGCTTTCCCAGGCAGAGATCGACACCTTAACAGGATGGATAGATGCGGGCAGCCCCGAAGGCCCTGCCGTAGAAATCGGAACTTCCGTCCCCTCCGATTCCAAATGGCACCTGGGCAAACCCGATCTCGTGATTCAGGTCCCCGGTGTTCACGTTCCGAAGACCGGCGTTCAGCCTTACACGTTTCTCATTGTGCCCGTTCACATCGAGCATGATACCTGGGTGCGTGCGGCGGAATTCTGTATCGACCAGCGCTCTCTCGTTCATCATATAAATGCGTTCGTGCGCGAGCCTGGCTCCAGCTATCTGACCGACTTCCCACGCAATGAAATCTTCGTTCCCACCGTCGCCGAACGCGGGAAGAAGCGCGCAGGCGAAGCCGTTTTCGCGCGGCGGCAGTTGCTGCTCGGATACGAGCCGGGTTACGAACCGATGCCGTGGCTGCAGGGCGGCGCCAAACTTATTAAAGCCGGGTCCGACATCGTCTTCGAAATGCACTTCAACCCGAACGGGAAAGAAGCGGTGGATCATTCGGAGCTTGGTCTGTACTTCGCTGCGGAAGCTCCTGCCCAGCGGGTGCTCGCCATCGATACACTGCGCGATCTCGACCTGCAGATTCCGCCGCAAGATCCAAACTATCTCTCAAAAGCATCCATGACTCTCGGACGGCCCGCCCGCCTGCTCTCGGTTCAGCCCCATATGCACGTGCGGGGCAGGAGCATGGAAGTCCGCGCAATCTACCCGGACGGCCACACTGAAATGCTGCTGAGTGTTCCGAAGTATGACTTCAATTGGCAGACAACCTACGTCCTGAAAGAGCCGCTTAACCTTCCGGCGGGAACGGTGCTGGAGTCTGTGGCCGGCTTCAATAACTCGCCCAACAACGCCTTCAATCCGGACCCGGCCGCCACCGTACACTGGGGCGATCAGACCACGGAGGAAATGCACATCGCGTTTCTGGAACTGGTGATTGAAGCCGCCGCGAACCCCGAAGTTCTGTTCGCTTCAAAGTGAACTCGCCTGGATCAGCACCTTGCCCGGATTCAGAATTCCCTTCGGGTCCATGGCGTGCTTGAGCGTTCGCATCAGCGCCAGTTCCTGCTCGGTCCGGCACAACGGCAAATACGCTCGCTTCTCCAGGCCGATCCCGTGTTCCGCTGACACCGAACCCTGCCGTGAGCCAAGCCCTCCGTACACGATTCCTTCCACCTCGTGCCTCGCTTCAATATCGCCGCTGCCTACGTGGATATTCAGATGCAGATTGCCATCGCCCATGTGCCCGAACACGAAGCAGACATGCGAGGGGAACTTCGCCGCGAGCGCGGCGCGTACCTCTGCGACATACGCTTCCATGTGACGAATCGGCATGCTCACGTCGAAGCCAAACCACGGCCGGAACTGATGGAACTGGTCCACATCGTCCCGCATAGCCCAGATCGCCTGACGCTCGCTGGCGGACATCGCGACAACGCAGTCGCCGGCAAGACCCTCGTCGGTGATGCGTTCGAGTGCCGCCTCGAAGCGCTCCTGGTCGGGCTTCTGGTCGGAACCCTGAGCATCGGCAATGACGTAATAAGGAAACGTCTGTGGCAGCAGCGCCGTTTGCCTCGCAGGCGGTGTGGTCACCAGGCGGTAGAACTCGTTCCACATCACTTCAAACGCGCTCAGTGTGCCCCCAAGGCCAGCATGGAGGCTCCGCAGAATACGCGGCAGATGCCCGAACTCGTGAACGCCGATCAGGGCCGTACACTGGCTCCTCGGTTGTGGCAGCAGTCGGAGAATAGCCCTGGTCACAACGCCCAGCGTGCCTTCTGAACCGATGAAAAGGTGCTTCAGATCGTACCCTGAATTGTTCTTGATGATCGGGTACATGGACGAGATCACGGTGCCATCAGCCAGCACGGCTTCCAGACCCAGCACCAGATTTCGGGTCATGCCATAGCGGATCACGCGATTGCCACCTGCGTTCGTGGAAATCAGGCCACCAATCATGGCGGACCCGCGCGCTCCCAGATCCAGTGGAAACATCAGTCCTGAAGCCTCTGCCCGCTGCTGAATCGCCTGGAGGACCACACCGGCTTCCACGGTCATAGAGGGGCCGTTCTCGTCTACTTCTTCGATCCCGTTCATTAGCTCAAGCGACACCACAAGTTCGTGCCGATCTGCATGACCGCCCTCCACCAGACCCGTCAGCCCTCCGTGGGGAACTACCGGCTGACCGGCTTCATGGCAAAGCCGCAGGACCGCAGACACCTCCGCGGTGTTGCGGGGCCGCACGATCGCGGATGCCTGCATGCTGCCGCGCGAAATCCAGCCCGTGCTGCGATTCTGAACGTCTTCACCGGTGAGAACGCCGCCGGGGCCTGTGACGGATGCGAGTCTTGAAAGTAATTTCGGGTTGGTCAAATCACATCTTATTACCTCGCCAATAAAAAATGTCCATAAGAGAAACTGTTAAGAGTGTCCAATCTCGCTACCCCACCCGCCCTTATCGACCTTCGTAACATTTCCGTGATGCGCGGCGAGAACCTCGTTTTGAAAGACTTCACGCTCACCATCGGCGCGGGTGAGCACGTTGCGATTCTTGGTCCGAACGGTTGTGGAAAATCAACCCTGATCAAGACCATCACCCGTGACTGCTATCCGCTCGCGAACCCTGAATCCTCGGTCTCCATTCTTGGCGATTCATTCTGGAACGTGGTTGACCTCCGCAGTATGCTGGGCATCGTCTCGAACGATCTGATGACCCAATGCACGCGCGAGATAACAGGGTTTGAAATCGTGCTTTCCGGCTTCTTTTCCAGCATCGGCATCTGGCCAAATCATCATGTCACTGACGAAATGCGGGCCAAGGCACTCGAAGTTCTGGAACTCCTGGAAGCGCCGCATCTGGCGGAGAAACCGGTTGACGAGATGTCATCCGGAGAAGGTCGGCGCATGCTGATCGGGCGCGCCCTCGTGCACAGTCCGAAGGCCCTGCTGCTCGATGAGCCCTCCACCAGTCTGGACCTTCTCGCTCAGCACGAACTGCGCGAAACCATTCGGCGCCTGGCACAATCGGGCATGGGAATCGTGCTCGTGACCCATCACCTGTCCGACATCATTCCGGAAATTGAGCGTGTCATTTTCATGCGCGAAGGACGCATTGTGGGCGATGGCGCGAAGCGGGAGATGCTGGCAGCGCAGAGCCTGCGCGGACTCTTCGGGCTGGATGTGGAACTTGCGGAGCGCGACGGCTATTATCACCTGTGGTAAAAACATGACACCGAGCAATAAGCCCACTCCGCACCCGCGCTGGCCGGCCATCGTTGCCGCCGCCGCATTTTCTTTGCTGCACTTTGCCATGCCGAACCAGCTGACTCTCATCCCGGGATGGATTGTGGCCTCGGTGACGGGCGTGCTTCTGCTGCTTGCGATGATCACTCATAAGAAAGGGAACGAGGAACTGAACCAGTTCTTTGCCTTTGCCATGCTGGGGGCGATCGCGATGGTCATGGTCTCTTCGCTCGCCGTTTTGATTATGCGGCTGCCGCTGCACAAGGATCCGCCTGTCGATCTGCTGCGGGCTGCAGCGGCGCTCTGGATCAGTAACATTCTCGTGTTCGCCTCGTGGTACTGGCGGATGGATGGCGGCGGCCCCAACGTCCGCGACAAGCTTGAGTTTCACGTGGATGGGGCGTTCCTGTTCCCGCAAATGATGATGGACCCAAAACTAAGGAAGCAAATGGGAGAGGATCGCTGGAGTCCCGGTTTTGTGGACTATCTCTTTCTGGCGTTCAACACCAGCACTGCTTTTTCACCAACCGATGTCCCGGTGCTGACCCGCTGGGCCAAGGTTCTGATGATGGTGCAGTCGATGATTTCGCTGACCACCCTGGCATTGCTCGCCGCCCGCGCCGTAAACATCCTTTGATGCTTTGGACCTTTTAAGCACTCTCTCAAATCAGGTATTCGGCCGCGAGTTCGTCGAATTCCGTGGCCGTCACAAGATGGAACCGAATCTCAAGCGAACTAAAGCGTCCAACCTCCTTCTGCATCGCTTCACCCGGCAGATCAGACCCGGCCAGGTAAAGTTCCCCGGCAGCAATTCGGAACGGCAGGACGCGCCATTTCCGCGCAACAGCAACGGGCAGTGCACGCGTCACCGGCAGAGACACAACGGCCGGATCGGGCTTGCCCCGAGGCAGGCCGCTCTGGAGCGAAAGGGCGGCGTAGAGATCGTCTTCTCCAAGTAGTCCGAGACGCAGCAGATGCTCGCCCAAACGTCGGCCCTCCGGCTTGGTCGCGAGGGCTCCTTTCAGTTCGTCCGCCGTGATCCAGCCTGACCCGGTCAGAATCTCGCCCAGCCGTATTCGCTCGGACATCAGAGCCGCTCTGTTCGGATAGGAGAAAGCAGCAAACCGGTTCGTCGCTGATTGCAGAATTGGAATTAGCACTTACACTGCTCGACGTTGCTGAGCAAACATCAAACAATGAGAGAAAGCGCGAGCATATTTCGCAATCGCGAGCCGCCCTCGTACTGGTTGAAAACCGCCTCGGTGCAGCCGAACTTGATGAGATCGAGCGAACAGAAATTACAATCCATCTGCGGGTGCTCGAAGAGCGGCTGACCGGTTTGGCTAACCCGCTGTGACAAGAGAAACGATAGCAGCCATATTCTTCGGATGCGGCCTGCTCCGGCCCGCTCGTAAATCTATCAGTGCACGCCGTGACAGGCCAGTTCGGGCCACAAGATCGGCTAGAGGCCATTTCTTCAGAACGGGTAGAATCACGGTCTGCCATTCATCCCGGCGCGGGTCCGGGTATTCCGTGTATACGTTCTCAGCCGATTCCAGCATTCCGGTTTCAGCCTGTTCAAGGCTATTTGATTCCTTTCCGATGTACTTAATTTGCTCGATTTGCAAATTCCGCCTTTGCAACAAGCCGGTAGTCTGCCGGTTGCAAGTGCAGCCCCGCGAATCGGCGCATTTCGATTCCGGATGGAATTCGTAATCTGCAAGAACGTCGGCAAACGTCTTTACTCGAACTGCCTTTCGATCTCCGTAATCGCCTGAAGTGACTATTCGAAATCGTTCATGCGAATAGCGGTCCAACCACTTGGTTTTCAGCCATGTTCGCGAGTCGGATGAATAAGGTGCGATCAGGTGGAAACGATTCGGATCGGCGCCAGTTGGATGTCCGAAAGCCTTTACTTGACAGGTCAGAATGAAATTGAACGGTTTAATTTGATGGGCATAG
>JAUZEU010000096.1 GCA_030838885.1 Bryobacterales bacterium
TTGGCCTGATAGCCCTCGACCACGACCTGGGTTCCGGATGCCACGCTGGCCTTGGTGAAGCCCCGTCGGAGCAGCACATTGGGACTGCCGGCTTCCACCATCCAGCTGGTCACTTTACCATCCGGACCGGTGACCTCGATATGGATCCATGCGTGAGGATTGATCAGTTCGACCTTCGAGACGATTCCCGCCAGGTGTACCGGCTTCTTGGAATCGAATTCCGCGGCGAAAGCGTGGTGCGCCCAGGCGGGCACCGCTGCCAGCAGCAGACCACCACTCGCAACCGCCACCGTTAATTTGGCTTTCATTTAGTTTTCTCCCACCAATCATCGCGGTTTACTGATTCGTCTTTTTGCGATATGGCCCGTACATCAACTCTTCCACGAACTCGACGCATTTGAACTCGATGATCTGCGCGTTTTTTTCCAAGTGACGGTATAGCGGCATACTGATCTTCCAGGGCCGGGAAAACACCTTTGGGTCCTCAACTATGGCTTCATACGTCAGTGTGTCAGGACCGAGCGGAGTATAGCGTTCTATCACGTGTAAAGCGTCGCTGTGATAATTTCCGGCGCGGTCAAACCACGTACGTTCGTCCAGTCCTGTTACGTCCACCACGAGCGTATCGCCCTCCCAGCGGCCCACGGACTGGCCCATCCACGAATCGTTGGGAGCCGGACCAGGGTCCTTCAGGTAAACATTCCGAAACGCGGCATCATACTGGTAGACAATCGCAATCGCCTTGTCACTCTGAAAAATCTGGAAGGGATAAGGCATGTAATTGGCGCGCGGCACACCAGGCAGATAACACTTGATCTCAGGATCGGCCGTCAATCGGTTTTGGAAGTTCTCCTTCCGTTGCGCCAACGCCTTAGTAAGATACGGAATCGTACCGCCCTCCACGACACTGAGTCCTCCCGGCTCTGCGCCGATCGCGCCGAGTGCGACCACCAATCCCGGTCGCGCGGCGTGAGCCTCCAGATCCCAATTCGCCGTATTCATGGCCTGCCATATTCCGTTCAGATTGGGTTTGCCATCTGCGGTTCGGGGAGCCTTGTACGCCTGTGCCTGTCCGGCAGCCGGGATTGCAGCCAGCGCGAAGATCGCCGCCACAGCGATTACAGCAAAGTTCGCAAAGGGATTTCTCATAGAGATTGTCTCCGGCCTTTCCCGTTCCGGTGATTCTAGCACGGCACTGCTCTTACAAACGAACAGGATCTCTGGCATGCTAGAATACGGCAACTATCTGCCGGGAGGCATCATGCGAATGAGCTTATTAATTTTCCTGGCGACCGCGGTCTCAGCCCAGGAGGCCTCCTTCCAGCGGGTCGGAACCATGAGCCAGCTGATGATCGATATTATCTATCCGTCCTCAGATGCTCTTTTTTACATCGAGCGGGCGCCGCCCAGGAACGATGTGGAATGGAACGTCATTCGTACGCAGGCCCTAATGCTCGCGGAGTCTGGTAATCTGCTGATAATGTCGGGGCGCGCCCGGGACCAAGGCAACTGGATCAAGGACTCGAAGATGCTGGTTGACGCCGGTGCCGCAGCCTACAAAGCTGCCGCAGCCAAAGATGTGGGTGCCATCCAGGCTCTGAACGATCAGCTCAATGCGGCGTGCGTCACATGTCACGAGCAGTACCGTCCGAACTATCACAAGAAGCCGTAGCCCCGAAAGCACGAACCCGAAAAGCGATCCATGCCGATCTGTACTTCCCCGTTGAGCTGCATTTGACCGGAGTGAAGGAGATTCCGATGAGCTATCGAATTTATGCCTCAGCGATTACGCTGGCAATCATCGTCGCAGGAACGGTTTCAGCGCAGAAACCGTGGAAGCCGGGGCGAACGCCGGACGGCCAGCCCGATCTGCAGGGCATTTGGACAAACAACACGCTCACCCCACTGGAGCGTCCCGCTCAGTTTCAGGGAAAACCGGTACTATCCGCGAGCGAAGCCGCCGAATATGAAAAGAAGGCTGTCGAAGGCCGCAATCGGGACCGCCGGGACCCGAATGCAGAAGCCGACGTAAGCCAGGCTTATAACGAGTTGTTTTTCGACATGGGCACCAGGTTGGCCCGCGTTGACCAAACCATCCGAACGTCCATGATCGTCGATCCACCGGATGGGCGGATCCCTCCATTGACCCCGGAAGCCCAAAGAAAAGTTGAGGCCATCCGCGCCGACGCCAGACTGCATCCGGCAGATGGTCCGGAAAATCGGTCTTTGCCCGAGAGATGTCTCTTCTGGGCCACCGCCGGGCCGCCAATGCTTCCTGGTCCCTATAACAATACCTACCAGATCTACCAGGCTCCGGGATTCGTGATGATTTTGACGGAAATGATTCACGATGCGCGTATCATTCCGCTGGACGGGCGTCCGCATCTCCCGTCAAGTGTCACCCAGTGGTTGGGCGACTCTCGGGGCCACTGGGAAGGCAATACACTGGTTGTCGATACCAGCAACTTCACCCCCAAGACCAGATTCAGAGGATCCGACGAGAACCTGCATGTGATCGAGCGCTTCACTCGCGTCGATCAGAACACCATTCTCTATAAGTTCACGATCGAGAATCCAACGGCATTCACTAAAACCTGGAGCGGGGAAATTCCGTTTACCGCGACGCAGGGTCCCGTTTATGAATATGCCTGCCACGAGGGCAACTACGCAATGAAGGATATCCTGGCGGGTGCTCGCGCCGAAGAACAGAAGCAAGTCCAGAAGTGAATTAATCGAAAGCGATTAGCCGCCCACTCAGAATGATTCCTCCCCATAGAAGCAGGGACAGGAACCCGGCCAGTTTCGCCCGCAAAGTCAGCGCCTGATCCAATTGGGCCGTGTTCCTGTAGACTTTCGAGCGAAAGACCGCGGCGTGGATTCCTACGGCGACAAGCAGTGCGATCTTGATCCAAAACGCCTTGCTGTGATATAGCTTCTCCGGTTCCGCCCACGCGAGCAGGAGGCCGGTCACAATAACGACTACGCCGCCTGCATACTTCCAGACACGGAGTTGTTGCACCACGTCAGACACCGATCGGCGCATTAGACCCCAGCCGAGAAGTCGAACATCGGCCGCCAACAACATCCCGCCGAATAATGCGATGGCGAGAATATGGATTCCTCCGATGATTGGATAAAGGAGAGCGCCCTCCCGGACCGCAATGCTGAAACCCGTATTCTGAATCCACTGGCAGAGGGAAAAGAGCATAGGAGTCTTTAAACGAAGGCAATCATTCTTCCGCCGGCGACGACGGCCGTCCACAGCGCTAACGAAAAGAACGCCACAAGTTTGCCGACCGCCGGTGACGGCCCGGACCTGGACGCCCAGCGGTGGACAGTGAAATTGTAAAGGATCGCAATCGCCAAACACACCATCTTGAAGCGGAACGACGGGTTTACGTAATATACGACCGCATCCGCGGAAAACATGAGCGGACCCGTAACCAGCATTACCGCAAGGCCGGCCAGCGTCCACGGTGCCAGATCGCTTGCCAGATCGGACACGGACTGGCGGCGCATTCCGAAACCAAGCAGTCGGAGGTCGACGATGACAATGGTCCCAATCAGCAACGCAAATCCGGCAAAGTGAAGCGACTCAACCACGGGGAAGGCCCATTCCGGTCCATTCATGGCATTTGCCGCGGCACTCCCGTTCAGCCATTCCATGAAGTGATGAACAGACATTCAGCCCCA
>JAUZEU010000126.1 GCA_030838885.1 Bryobacterales bacterium
CGCCGCCTGCGCACCGCTGCGCCCGGGTTCTCACCTCATCCGCCACCACGGAGAATCCCAGTCCGGCCTCGCCCGCGGCATTCAGCGCCAGGATGTTGGTCTGAAATGCAATTCATCGATCACGCGGATAAGTCGGGAGATCTTGCTGCTGGATTCCCCAATTCCCGCCATCGCACTCACCATCAGATGCAGCGCGCCGCTTACTTCGGTCACTTGTTGCCGAGACCGGATTGTCAGCTCTGCAGCCGCTTCCGAACCTTCCGCATTCTGATGGGCAACATGACTGATCTGCCTGCTCGATGAGGATGTTTCTTCCAGCGAAGCGGCCTGTTGTGACGCCGTCTGCGCCAGCCACTGGCTCGACGAAGAGACCTGCCCCGCCGCTCCCGATACCTGCCCTGCTGCCTCATCCAGATCCACGATCGCGGTCCGCAGACGGCGGTTCACATCCAGAGTAACCAGCAACAGCCCCGTTCCCGCGACCAATAGCAATAGCGCGTTAAAGCCTTCCAAAATCCCGAGACATAGACCGACCCTGCGTCGGCCTCCGCAGCTTCCAGATCTTTGCGGTACCTGGAGGTCAGACCCCCCAGAGGTTCAGATAAACGGTCGTAAATCGGTGCGATGGTAGCGAAAGAATACGTTTGGGTCTCCTGCGTGTTCCCGGATTCACACCTCGAAACAACACCCGGGGTACAGCCCTTCCCAGTCCCAATACAGCTTGTCGGCGGCACTCAACAACCGCATCGAATCCTCATCCTCCAGCAGCGGACGGATCTCCTGCAGTTTCTCTTTCATCGACGTGAGCGCGCCGCAAACTCTTCTTTGTGCTTCGCGTACCGTTCGGTGTCATGGGCAAAGCTGGTGATCAGCAGACCACGCTGCGCCAGAAACATGTCTGACTTGATCATATCCAGCATCAGGCTCAGTTCAAGTTTCTTTGCCGTATTCGAAAGCGCCTGGTTGAAACCGGAGTTCATCTCGCGCAGGCTGGATATGGAAAGAATTCCCTGCAGGATCCCCGCACCGGCAACCGCGGCGAGGGGGAATGGAAAGCTTACGAAGAATGGTCATTTGAGTGGGAATGGAAGACGTTTCGTACTGTGAAGTTATCGGTAGACTCAGTCTCAAATCACACTCAGATAAATACTGATGCACCTTATCCCGTCCGCTTAACGGTTCGCCCCAGTTCCCCTAACTCCCGCAACTTCGCTTGGTCCAGCCGCAGTCCCGCCGCCGCGACGTTCTCTTCCAGATGTGGCACCTTCGACGTTCCCGGAATCGGCAACATCACTGGCGACCGCCACAGCAGCCAGGCCAGCGCCAACTGCGCAGGGGTTATTCCAAATTCCGCCGCCGTACGATCCAGCGGCCCACCCGGCGCGCTCAACTCACCCGCCGCCAGAGGGAACCACGGAATAAACCCAATGCCGGCCTGCTCGCAGTAATTCACCACGTCATCCGCGCTCTGGTCGGATACGCTGTATCGGTTCTGCACGGTCTCCACCGCCACTATTGTCCGTGCAAACTCGATCTGTCCCACAGTCACTTCGGACAGCCCAATGTGTTTGATCTTGCCCTGCGTCTGTAACTCCAGCAGCGTCCCCAACTGGTCCTCCGTCGGCACCTTGGGGTCGATCCGGTGCAGCTGATACAAGTCGATGCGCTCCACACGCAGGCGCTCCAGGCTGCCCTCGCAAGCGGCACGCAGGTGCTCCGGTGTGCCGTGCGGAACCCACTGGTCCGGCCCCGGTCGCAGCAATCCGCCCTTCGTCGCAATCACCAGGCCATGGGGATACGGATAAAGAGCCTCTGCAATCAGCCGCTCACTTACCTCCGGGCCGTAGGAATCGGCCGTGTCGATGAAGTTCACGTCCAGCTCAACCGCCCTCCGCAGCACCCGGATCGCTTCCCCCCGATCGCTCGGCTCACCCCATATTCCCTTGCCCGTAAGCCGCATAGCACCGAACCCGAGCCGATGAAAACGCAGGTGCCCCGGGCCTTCGCCACCAATCCGGAACTCGCCCGCAGCGGCCGCCGAAATCTTCCCCGCCGTCACCGCGCTCTCCTGGCCGCCATCGCCGCCCCCGTTGCCAGCACACCGACCAGCAGCGCCGTCCTGACGGACGGTTTGGGAAGCCATCTCATCACGCCTACCACAACAGCCGGAGGCACGTCGCGCTGGGGTGACGAATGGGTGGCCCGCATCCCGACCCGTGGGATCGGAGCCTGCGCCGCATAAAGCTGCTTAATCGCTTTGAGGAATGGCTTCAGGTCCTGCGGGCCTCTGCTCGTCACCAGATTGCCGTCCTGCACCAACTCCTGATCGAGCCATGTGGCCCCGGCATTCACCATGTCATCGCGAATTCCCGGCCACGCCGTCAGCGTCCTCCCCGGCAGCAGCCCTGCCGATACCAAAACCCATGGCCCATGGCACAGGCTGGCAATTGGTTTCTGCTGCTCATCGAAACTACGCACAAACGCGCGCGCCTTCGCCGATTGCCGCAGCAGATCCGGATTAATGAATCCCCCGGGAATCAGTAACCCGTCGTACTCCGCCGGGCTCGCTTCATCCAGGGTCTTCGTGACATCCACCCGGCTCGCCGGCTCGTGCAGATTCATGCCGCGAATACTCCCGTCCCGGATCGACACGATATCCACGGCCGCCCCGGCCGCCCGCAATGCCTTCACAGGAATGGTGAGTTCCACCTTTTCGAAGCCATCTGCGGCCAGCACCGCAATGCGGCGGCCTGTCAGCTTTACTCTGCTCATCTGTTCACCTGCAGCCTAATGTGTAACGTGCTGTTGTAAGTTTTCGCGCTTCTCACCCGGCTTGAGCACAATTTTGATGCACTCGTCTTCTTTGTTGTTGAAAATCTTGTATCCCTCCGGCGCGTCGTCCAGCGCCATATGGTGCGAAACCACGAAACTGGGATCGATCTCGCCCTTTTGGACTCGCTCCAGCAAAGGCCCCAGATACTTGTGAACATGGGTCTGGCCGGTTCGAATGCGCAGCGAACGATTCATCAGCGAACCGAACGGCACCTTATCGACAAACCCGCCATACACGCCGGGAATCGACACGGTCCCGCCGTTCCGGCACGCCATGATCGCGTCCCGCAGTGCAATAGGACGGTCGCTCTCCATCGTCAGTGCCTGTTTGGCACGGTCATACGCATATTGAACTCCGGGCGAGTGCGCCTCGATTCCCACCGCGTCAATGCAGTGGTCCGGCCCTCGTCCGCCGGTCATCTCGTTCAGCGCATCGAGTACGTCTTCCTCTTCGTAATTGATGGTTGTCGCGCCGCAATCCTCCCGCGCTTTGCGCAGTCGCTCCGGGAGACGATCGATCCCGATCACCCGCTCGGCACCCAGCAGAAACGCACTCTTGATTGCAAACAGACCTACCGGACCGCATCCCCAGACCGCGATCGTATCGCCCGGCGTGATATCGCACTGCTCTGCCGCCATGTACCCGGTAGGGAAAATGTCTGACAGGAACAACACCTGGTCATCTGTAAATCCATTCTCGATTTTGAGCGGGCCCACATCTGCGAAAGGCACGCGAGCATATTCCGCTTGGCCTCCAGCGAAGCCGCCCAGCAGATGCGAATAGCCAAAAATTCCGGCAGGTGAGTGCCCCCACATTTTTTCGGCAAGGAAAGCGTTCGGGTTGGAATTCTCGCATACGGAGGTCAGCCCCTGCTGGCAGAAAAAACACCTACCGCACGAGATCGGGAACGGCACCACCACGCGGTCCCCCACCTTCAGCTTCTGAACCGCCTTACCTGTTTCCACCACTTCGCCCATAAATTCGTGCCCCACAATGTCTCCCTCCTGCATCGTAGGCACGAAGCCGTTATAGAGGTGCAGATCAGAACCGCAAATCGCGCTCGACGTGATTTTCACGATCGCGTCCTGTGAGTTCAGGATCTTCGGGTCGGGCACCGTTTCCACTGACATCTTCCGTTTGCCTTGCCAACAATTCGCTTTCATGAATTCTCCTTGTGTCACTGCCCATCGTTAACGTGCTACGCTGTCCAGCCACGTGGTACTGCTTCGGCGCCCCGCTGGCTGACCCTCAGTCCTGATCACCTCGCCCGTCTCGATCACCTGCTTGAAACGGTGCAGATCCTTCTTCACGATCTGCTCAGGGTCTTTTCCCAACACTTTCGCCAGCGCTGCGGCCGATGCTCCCGGGAAATCGTAGTCAATCTTCGCGCTCACAATCGTTCCGCGCCCTCCCGGCGCCGCTTTGAACTCCACCGAACCGGAATTCTGCACCTGCGAGCCCGGAGTCGAATGCCACGTGATCCGCTCATTCGGAACATCGCTCTCAATCTCGGCGTCCCACTCAACACGGAAGTCGCCAGGCGCCCGCGCCACCCAGTGCGATTGCGTATCGCCCGTAATTCTCACGCTCTGCAAATAGTTCATGAAGCGGGGGAGATTTTCGAAATCGTGCCAGAAACGGTAGCACTCCTCCACTGACTTATTGATGATGATATTAGCCTCGGCCCGTGTCGCGCCACCGGTTACACGGCTGAGTTTCAGAGCGCACAAAACGTCCACAGCGGTCGTTCCTGCTACCGCAGCCATGGCTCCAATGGTTTTGCCCCGGTCGTTTCGGGGTGACGCCAGCGCCCTGCCCAGTGAGGCAAGGTCCAGCGCATCGCCCGGGACCCGTGACCAGACGGCCGCCGCTGACCGTGGGCGGTTAAGTATAGCTACGCCGTGTGCAATTTCGCGCAACCCGTAACTCCTGATAAGTGCCTGGTGGTTGGTAGTGCCGGTAAGCCGCGCGATCGCGCGTGGTGCCAGTAACTCCGTTAGGCCGAGTCCGATACTATACCAGCCCAGCCCCCTGGCGAGTCTCTCGGTGTCCATCCCCAGCACAGCGGATTTCTGCCCGCTTTGCGCCTGTTGCCAGGGCTGTACGGTTCTTGTGGTTTCTTGCGTTTGTGTCGCCATCTCTGCTCCTGGTGAGGCCGGAAGTTTTTCCCGGTCGGCGATTTGTCCGCAATTAGCAACCCAGTGATCGGCCCCGAACACTAATCGGGAAAGGGACTGAGCGTTCCTGAGCGCGAATCAATGTGGATCCTCGAAGAGAGATCAGAACAGGCGCGCAAGTACCAACAGGGCACGCGGAGACGTGGCCGCGCCTGGCCTGGCAGGAAGCAATATACCGGGATAACCAGATCCCGGGCAACGTCATAATTAACCGACTGACGGGATCCCCAAATTCTCCTTCAACCACAGCACCATCTCGCGCTTGTACTGCTCAGCCTCCCGAGGCAGTGCCACGTCCCACCACCGAATGCCGTGTCCGCCACCCTCCACCGGATACAACTTGCAACTGCCCCCCGCCGCCTTCAACCGTTCACACATAACCCTTGACTGTCTAAACGGCACCAGCGCATCATCGGTCCCGTGAATCAGCAGAAACGGAGGTGCCCCCGCCTTGATACTGTTCACCGGAGACAACTGTCCCAGCCGCGCCAGAATAAACCTCGCGAACGGCGTCCCCTGCAGGGCGTCCCGTATCTGCCTTGGCACGAAATTCGAAGTCTCCGCCAGGTCCACAAGATCAGTGGGCGCATACAAAGCCACCACCGCCTTCACCTCCAGACCAGCTTCCGGAGCCAGCGCGGCCATCGCCGCAAGCTGCCCGCCAGCCGACTCGCCCACCAGCGCAATACGGTCGGGATCTACCCGGTACTCCGCCGCATGTGCCTTCACGAAACGGATCGCGTTCTTCACATCTTCTACAGCTGCGCCGAACTGCGACATATCGTCTGACAGACGGTAATCAATCGAAAACCAGGCGATCCCCGCGCGCGTCAGCGGCGGCAGCAACGGCGCCACATCGGTACGCCGATCGCCCCGCACCCATCCCCCGCCATGCACCACAATGGCGGCCGCGAATGGTCCCGGCCCTTCCGGAACCGAAGCATCCATAAACAGCGGCGTTCCGGCCGCCTGAGAGTATTCAATCTTGTGCACCTGCGCGCCCGACGGAGCGCTGAGACCAATTGTCATGGAAAGTAAGAACGCAGCGAGGGCGCAGATCCCCCGTTTGAATAGCATCTGTCCTTTGGATGTCACCCACCCCTCTCAGGTTTCCCGCCCGTTCGGGTCGTTGGTCGCCGGAGCGAGAGCGCTCACCGCCATCGCCGTCGCGGCGGCCGAGATCCACTGATCGTGTTCAAAAGGAACCCGCTCTGAAAGTAAGGTTGAATCCTGACAGCACGGCTGGCCACGCACCACAATCCATCCGGGAATTTGTTTTTAGCAGGTAATCGAGGCCCCGCCTGTACGCCGGCCCTCCCTCTTCAAGCCGGCGCTTTCATTCAGGGCAACAAGCGATAGCGCCGTCGTACAGGCATCGCCTGGCAGGTTGTCGTTACCGCCCCGGCCACCATCCGGCCTTTGATGACCTCCAGCAGATCCTGCACAGCCTTTTCGACTTGCGGCTTGGGCGCTGTCGACCTGAAAAGGCCCAGGGCCAGCACCTTCCGCCGTCGCCGGTGACCACCTTTGCTCCCGTCATCAAGGCCCGAGCCCGGGCAGGGCGCTCATCGAATTCAGCTCGGCCTCCCGGCCAACCGAACAGCTGCAATGCCCGAACAGCGTCAGCGGTGCGGAGATCGCTGTCTGTGCACCGCTAATTCGCACGTAGGCAAATCATCGGATCGATCTTCGACGCCTTCCGTGCCGGCAAATACCCCGCCAACACCGCGATGGTCAGCAGTGTCAGTCCCGCCGCCACAAACGTCACCGGATCCCCGTAGGTCACTCCAAACAGCATCCCGCTCACTGACCGCGCCAGTCCCAATGAAGCAACCACCCCCACCAGCATCCCCGCTGCCGCCAGCCCGATCGTCGTCATCACAATCCGGCTCTGCACATCGAAGGTCGACGCACCCAGCGCCATCCGAATCCCGATCTCCTGCGTTCGCCTGTTCACCGAATACGAAATCAGCCCGTATATCCCCAGCGACGCCAGCAACAGAGCGAATCCTGCAAACCCGGTCAGCAGTAACAAAATGAACCGTCGCGGTGACACCGCCTGATCCACTAACTGCGTGAGGGGCCGCATACCCGCCTTCGGCAAATCAGGCGCAATCGGCCGCAAACTCGCCTGCACGCCCGAACTCAGCGCCGCGAGCGGAAGGCGCGACCGCACCACCAGATCCCACGAGCCATAATCCGGACACTGCCGGATGGGCAAATACATCTCCGACCCCGACTCTTTCTCCAGCGCAATGTGCCTCACGTCTTCAACCACTCCCACCACCTCCCGGTCCTTGCCGCACGACCGTGTCACCAACTGACCAATCGGATCCTGGCCCGGCCACAGCGTACGTGCCATCGTTTCGTTGATCAGCATCACCGGCGGGTCATCTTGTCCGTCATGCTCTGTCAGATCCCGGCCCCGCCTTATCTGCATCCCCATGGCCCGCAGATAACCATCCGAAATCATGCGCACGAAAGCTAAAGGGTATTCGCCCCGCTTGTAGTCCCTTCCCTTCGCTCCCGCTCCCCAGGTCCGGTTCTTACCCAAAGGCAGCGAATCCACCAGTCCCGCGCTTTCCACCCCCGGAATATTTCTCGCCCGGTGCAGCGCCTCTGTCAGATATCCATTCTTCTGAGCCTGGGTCTTATACTCCGAATTCGGATCGATTCTCAGTGTCGCCGCCCGTTCCGGCTGAAACCCGAGACGCACATCCAGCACCCGCACAAAGCTGCGAATCAGCAACCCCGCGCCCACCAGCAGTACGCACGCAAATGCGATCTCCGAAACCACCAGAGACCCGCGCAGCCACGCATGCTCCTGGCCATCGCTCGCGCTCCGTTGCCCCAGCGATGCGTTCAGCCGCAGGCCGGAAACCTGCAGCGCCGGCGCGATACCCAGCAAAAGACCCGTGCCCATTGCCACCAGCAAGGTGAACCCAAGTACCCGCGCATCTACCTGCACGCTGCTCAGCAGCGGAAGCTTAACGGCGGTCAGATGCGCAATCCCCTGCGTCGACGCAAATGTCAGCACCAGCCCGAGCAGAGCCCCGCAACTCGTCAGCACCAGACTCTCCGTCAACAGCTGCCGGATCAGCCGCCTTCTGCCCGCACCCATAGCCGCCCGGATCGCCATCTCCTTCTGCCTTGCTGCTGTCCTCGCCAGCATCAGGTTCGACAGATTCGCGCACACAATCAGCATCACCACTCCCACCGCGCACCCCAGGATCCACAGCGCCGGCCGCATCTGCCCGCTCACATGCTCCCGCAACATGGTCAGCCTGGGATGAAACGAGTTGCGGTTCTTGTCCGAATCCGAAATCACCGTGCCCAGAATGTCGCCTTCTGCCTGCGCTGCCCCCAGGCCTGCGCCAGGCTTAAGCCGCCCCACCAGCGCCATCGTATTGCCCCACCGATTGGTCTCTTTGCTCAGAGCAAACGGAGTGAAAAGGTCGGCATGCGTGCCCGGCGCGAAAATCGCCCCGAAGTCGAATGACGCGGGCATCACGCCTACTACGGTTACCGGCGCATCGTCCATCCGGACTGTCTTTCCGACAATCCCCGGATCTTTGGCGTACCGTCGTTCCCAGAACCCATAGGTCAGCAGCGCCGCCTTCGGCCCGTTCCACTTGCACTCCTCGTCCGTGAACTGCCGGCCAATGATCGGCTGCACGCCCAATAGCGGGAAGAACGTCTGAGATACCGGTATAGCGGATAATCGTTCCGGCTCTCCCTGCCCGGTCAGCGACACATCGCCCACACCATAGAACGCGAAATACCCGGCAATATCGGAGAACGACTGGTTCCGTTCCCGCAGCTCCATCAGAGGCCCCACCTGCACCGTCTGCGCCGACATGTTCCCCTCTTTATCCGTCTTGTTGGCCACCCACACCAGGCGATCCGGATCTTTGAAGGGCAGTGGCCGCACCAGCAGGCTGTTCACCACGCTAAAGACGGTGGCGCTCGCCCCTACTCCCAGCCCAATGATCAAAATCGTAAACACTGCGAATCCCGCTTCACGCCGCAGCGTTCGAACGGCATACCTGAAATCCTGCGCAAGAGTGTCGAGCAGGGGCAATCCGCGCGCGTCCCGCTGCACTTCTTTCGACTGCTCCAGTCCGCCCAGCTTCACCAGTGCCATCCTTCTCGCTTCCTCGGCGGTCATGCCTTTCTGAATAAATTCGTCAGTCGCCAGATCCAGATGCG
>JAUZEU010000131.1 GCA_030838885.1 Bryobacterales bacterium
ATTCCATCTGGCGGCGCTTAATCGCTTCGCAAACCCGGATGATGGTCTGCTTGCGCTGCTCGATGTTCTTCATCAGCTGAATGGCCGACGTGTAGCGTTCACGAACATAGTCCCGAACCTCGCGCGTAGCCCCGTTATCGCGGTCCAGCATTTTCTTGTATTGGGCATTGAGGCGCAATTGCGGCAGTTCGTCGTCATTCATCTGGATAATGAAATCGTCGCCATCGCGAATGTAATAAACATCCGGCTCGACTGTCCGGGCACCCTGCCCGGAATAGCGAATCCCAGGCCGCGGATTCAGACCCCGGATCATCGCTGTCGCAATATCGACATGTTCCTGAGGCCGACCCAGCGCTTTTGCCAATTCTTTGAACTGACGCATTTCCAGCAGGCGCATGTGATTCGATACAATCTGCCAGGCTACCCCCCCCTTGCCATTGCGACTTTCAATCTGCAGCAGGAGGCACTCGCGCAAATCCCGCGCCGCAACACCGGCCGGGTCCAGAGACTGGACCGCCTTCAGCGCGGCTTCCATCGTTCCCCGCTCGCAGCCCGCCTGCTCGGACATTTCGTCGAGAGTCGTGGTTAGATAGCCGTCTTCGTCCAGATTTCCGATAATCGATTCCGCTGCATCGCGTGTATCACCGTCCAGCAGGCTGACGCTGAGTTGAGAATGCAGATAATCGGGCAGAGTTTGAGGCTGAGAAAGAAAAGTTTCGAACGACGGCTTCTCAACATTCTCGGAAGCGGGACTCTTATAACCTGGATCCAGATAATCGTCGAAGAAAGATCCAAAATCGATTTCATCGAACGGATCTGCAGTAGTGTTGTCGGACGTTTCGGTATCGCTCAAAGCCGCATCGATCAGGCTGGCCTCGCCGGTGGGCTCCGACGCCGCTTCGGCTGCCGCAAAACTCGCATCGCTGGCGACTATCTCCGGCGCGTCGCCCTGCAGCTTGATATCAGCGGCCTCCAGCATTTCGCGATCCGCGTTTTCAGAAGAACGCTCTGTTTCAAGTAATGGCTGAAGTTCTTCCGGTGAGATTTCCTCACCCCCGTCAAGACTTTCCTCCAGCACAGGATTGTTGACAATCTCCTGGTTGATCATTTCTTTCAGCTCAAGCCTGTTGAGCTGAAGAACAGTGACCATCTGAACGAGACCGGGCGTCAGAATTTGCTTCTGAGCGACTTTTAATTGCAGCCTGGGAGACAGCATACTCACACCGCCATTATAAGCGCGAATGGGAGTTCCAATGCGTAAATCTGTGCAGTAATTAACCGATTGGCAGGTAAATTGCTACAGAGTTTTCAACCTGACAAGATCAGGCTAATTTGCGTCTCTATAGTGCTGGATAGGGGTTGTACTGTCGCTAGCGAGAAACGAATGTTAATTTCCGGACAACCGCTTCAGACTGGAGATATCCGCCCGCGCCGCTGCATCATCTTCAACTGGTGTTTCCAGCACAAACGGCTTTCCCCGTAAACCAGGGTGCGTCAAAATCCGGCGAAAGCCATCCTCCCCAATCCTGCCCTTTCCAATGCTCTCGTGCCGATCCACGCGCGAGCCAAGCGCACCTTTCGAATCGTTTGCGTGAATAAACTTCACCAGATCGAGCCCGAGGATCTGGTCTGCCGCGGCGACCGTTTTTTCCAATCCGTTTTCGCTTGCGACATCAAATCCGGACGCCAGTAAATGGCAGGTGTCGAGGCAATACGCAATCGGAAGGTCAGTGGCCAGTGCTGCCAGATCGTGGATCATCCGCAACTCCTCAAATCTTGAGCCGATCTGACTTCCTGACCCCACAGTGTTCTCCAGCAGCACCGTCACATTGCAGGCCGGAACGCCTTGCGCCGCTTCCGCCATCCCCAGCACGAACGCCGCGATTCCCTGTTCCAGCGATTGCCCTTTATAGTTGCCCGGATGTAATACCAGATAATCGGCTCCAATCAAAATCGCACGTTCCAGTTCGCCACGAAAAGACAGGATTGACTTCGCCCGAATATCCGGGTCCGCCGTTGCCAGATTCAAAAGATAATTCGCATGAATTGCCAGGGGATTCAGGTCCAGCCGTTCACGTGCTGCGCGCAATCGTTGTGCATCCCCGGCGTCAGGTGGGACGGTACGCCACATTCGCGGGCTGGCTGAGAAGATCTGAAAGGTGTTCGCGCCCAGCTCGTGCGCCTTCACCCCCGCGTTCTCCAACGATTTGGAGCGTGACGTATGGATTCCGATTCGCAGACCGTCATCCTACCAGACGTGGCCCTCAAAGATTCTTAAGGAGCGGCGTTGATCTGCGCGGCGGTCGTGCTGCCCAATCCGGCGTACTGTTCTTTCACTTTCACGACCTTGTTCCCCTGGAAGGTCACAAACGTGACCTTGCCCGGAGCCTGGCCGTAAATCCAGTCTTCCAGATCATTGCCATCTTTGGTCTCGCGATACTTGCGATACGGATTCCCCAGCGCAAGCTTCACCTGGTCGTGATCCATCCCCTCCAGCGCCCGCTTTTCAGTAATCGCCTTCTGAACCTCTGGAGGCAGCGTCTCGGAATAGAGTTTTGCCGCGGACTTCTTATCGAAATCCATCAGCGGAAGCAGCACCCTCTTCACCTCGGCCGAGGTTAGATTCTCCATGGGCTTATGGAAATTGATCTCGATTCCGGTGCCGGTGGTGGGAGTGTAATCGCCATTGCTCACCGGTCGGGTGGAGTTCCCCATACCTGCTTCAAGGTGGTCATACCAGTGCTTGCCGCTCTTCAGCCCGCCGTTGATTTCGAGCACCAGTTTGCTGCCTTCGAACGCCACGTGGGTAATTTTGATCTGGTCCCCCACCCGCGCGGCCACATTGTCACCTTGGGCGAGCCTCTGCCATGCGGCCTGATCCCACGTGCCGTTCACATCGTATTCAAGGGCTTTTTTGGAGCGCGGCAGATAGGTTTTGGCCTTGGCGAATTCCGCCGAAAGATTGCGCAGAATCTCGATCTTCTCGTCGTCGGTCAGCTTGTCTTTCTGTGGAATAACCGCGCCTGAAAGCGATGTGATCCCCACTATCAGCGCGCAGGCGACTCCAGCGGTTCGCCACCACGCTGCCCGTCTTCCTCGTCCTGGTCCAATAAATAAGCCCGGCCGCGATGCACCGGAACTTTCCACACTGCCAACGCAAGTATTACCAGGGCCGCTGAGCAGAGAACGCTCGCTTCGGGCCCGTACTCGCCGCCGCTCCAGAGGTTTCCAGCTTTCCATACAAGTTTGTACCCGGTCACTCTTATTGTAAGTCCACTCAACTCCACCCCAAGGAACGGAAACATGGCGTTCCATCCGAAATGGAGCCCAATCGGCAGCCACAGATCGTGCGTGCGAAGGAGCGCAGCTCCGAAAAGAATCCCAAATAAAACCGTATTGACGATCCCGAGTGGCGTCGCGCCGGGGTTTGAGCCATGCAGCAATCCAAAAATGGCGCCCACCGCGATGATCGCGATCCACGGGCCGTATCCGCGCAGAGAACGCGTATACCCGCGCACCAGATACTGCAGCACAAAGCCGCGGAACAGGATTTCTTCACCCATCGCACCACAGAACAACAGCAACGGTAAGAAGAGAGCGGCGCGCCATGAAAATTCCGAATTCGGCAGCCATTCATAATGTGCCAGCCCAAGCGCTGCGGGGAGAAGAATCACCAGCGCTGCGGCGCCCGCCCCCAGCCCCAGCCCGGTCAGCAAATTCCTGCCCGTTCCGGCCTCCCACGTCAGGCCGAGGTCGCCGAGGCCACGCGATTCGAAAATGGCCATCGCCAGCGCACTCGCCACAGCCGCGGCCACCAGCGGCGGCACGGTGATCGCAATGATTTCTCCTCCCAGGAAGCGCCCGGCGGGCACGATCAGTTGCACCGCGAACCAGTAGAAAAAAGCGCATGTGGCCGCACCCAGAAGCGGGCGGATGGGGTCGCGTTGCTGCCGGGCCGGTTCGGGCACCTTTGTATTGTCTAACTTACCTGCACACCTTTGGGCGCCACTTTGGCGTCCAGCACCTGGGCGCCTGTCGCTTCAAGCGCGCGTGCTGTTTTTTCTTTCGCTCTTGGCTCCACCAGAAACACCACGCAACCCCCTCCGCCGGCGCCGCACACCTTTGCCCCGGTGCTGCCCACGCGTGCCGCAGCCGCAATCATTTCATCGATCAGCGGCGTCGTGATGCCAGGGATATTCTTTTTTCGGTTCGACCAGTCTTCCCGCATCAGACTCCCGGCTGCCTGCCAATCGTTGTTACTCAGTGCGTTCCTCATCCGGTTCGACACGCTGGCGATGCGATCGAAATTGCGCTGAACCGCCTGATCACCGTCGATATACGCCTTCATCACTTCCCAGTTGTTGATGCCGGAGTTGCGCGGCGCGCCGGTATATGCCAAAACAAAGCGCTGATTGAGCTCACTCGCCTGCACCGGAAGCGCGCTGCGCGTCACCCCGGCCGGCGATAGTTCAATGGCCGAAACGCCACCGTACATGGCCGGAAAATAGTCCTGCGCGCCTGTAGGAACCCGAATCACCTGCGCTTCTACGTTCTGCACAATCTCCCGCAGTTTGTCCAGTTTGTACCGGCTCCCGGTAAGTTTGTTCAGCGCGGACGCCACAGCGATCATCAGCGCCGACGAACCGGAAATGCCCGCGCCGGCCGGCGCTTCAGAGTCCGACTCCAGATGGATTCCCTTTTCCTGTAGCGCCAATTCCGGGGCGAAGAAGCGGACCAGATACCCCAACAGGGGCAGCTTCAGGCGTTTCGCCGCTCGCAGATGCGTATAAGATGCGAACTTTTCTTCCACTCGCAAGTCGCGCGAGCAAAGTGAAACAGCGCCGTCATCCCGCGTTGTGGCTATGCACGAGGTGTACCGGTCCACGGCGAAATTCACCGTAACCGAATGCTGGTGAAAGAGATAAAGGGGCCAAATGTCGAGGGTGGCGCCGGCCAGGTCCACCCGGCAGGGCGCTTTAGTAGTGACACGCATTGAAGAACGAATACATGACCATAGCATGAGAACGGAGTCCTGCCACGTGTTTGACGCGTCTAATAAGCGTGTTAACAGGAACTCTTCGTGGCAGTGGCATGAATGTTTCCAGATTGGGCGCACTGGCGCTGGAAACGGCTCCGCGCTTCTGGGAACGTTTTTCGCAGGACTACAAACGCTCCATAGTCGCTGCGCCGCATCGCCCGAACCCCGCTCTATGGGACGAAGTAGGGCTGCACGCCGCGTGGTTGGGACACAGCACTGTGCTCCTGAAGATCGAAGGTGTGACGATTATCACGGACCCGGTCTTCAGCAGCCGGGTTGGTTTGAACTTCGGCCCTCTCACTCTGGGTTTGAAGCGGATTGTCGCTCCGGCGCTCCTGCGACAGGAAATACCACAGCCGGATATTGTGCTGCTCTCCCACGCTCACATGGATCACTTCGATATTCCAAGTCTGCGTGCTCTGGAATCGTCGAGAACTGCCGTGGTGACGGCTTCAAAAACCAGTGACTTGCTGGCGGTTCGGAACTACGGGCGCGTCCAGGAACTCGCCTGGGGCGAAGAAGTACGCCTGGAAGACGTGACCGTGCGGGCATTTCAGGTGAATCACTGGGGTGCACGCATGCGCTCGGACACGTTCCGCGGATTCAATGGCTACGTGATCGAGACATCCCGGCACCGAGTACTGTTCGGGGGCGACACCGCCGTTACGGATTCCTTCCGGAGTGTGCGGACGCCCCGTGGCATCGATCTGGCAATCATGCCGATCGGAGCCTATAATCCCTGGATCCGCGCACACTGCACCCCGGAGCAGGCCCTGCGAATGGCGGAAGATGCCGGAGCCGATTGCGTGCTCCCGGTGCACCACCAGACCTTTCAGTTGAGCAATGAATCCTATCTGGAGCCTATTGAGCGTTTGGTGGCGGCGGCAGGCAACAGACCGGAACGAGTAGCCCTGACGTCCATAGGCCAGGAATTCCACTTCACTCGGTAGACGGTCTGGGCACGCGGACACCCGGCCGCGTCTGTTCCAACCCGGTATCCCGGCAATCACCACCGCCACCGTCCCGGCACTTTCCCTACGGCTCTCGAACCACGCGGAAGCCAATCATACGGTGCGACTGAAAGGAAGGCCACGCCGCTGATCGCGCATAAGTCCGCATGTCGAAAGCCTCCAAAAAGAAACTCCCGCCGCGCACGACCCGATACGTCCCCGAAGCCGGACCCTTGGGATTCTTCTTGTCCGACACCGAATAGTAATCACGGCTATACCAGTCCGCGCACCATTCCATAACGTTCCCCGCCATATCGAAAACACCATACGGAGAGGCGCCATTGTGCGTCTGCAAATCGCCGTGCTTCTGCCCGTCGTACGTGCCCACCTTCATGCCCGTATCGAAGTCCCCCGAGCCCACGTAGTTGGCATACGAATGGTCAATCTCATTGCCCCACGGATATCGGCGCTGATCGGTCCCGCGCGCGGCCTTCTCCCATTCGGCTTCCGTCGGCAGACGATACTTCTTGCCCGTCTTTGCACTCAGCCAGTTGCAATAGGCGAGGGCAGAATCCCAGTTCACGCCCAGCACGGGGTATTGGTCGCTTTCTGCTGTTGCGCCGCCATGGTTTTTCGCCTGCGTCCAATAGGGCACCTGGTCTTTCGGTGCGGGTCTGCCTTCGGGCCAGTACTTAGGATCGTCATAACCAGGGTCATCCCGAAACTTCTTCCAGTCGCCGTTGGTCGTTTCAAACTTCGCGATATAAAAGGCGTCCAGATCCACCGTATGAACCGGTCGCTCGCGAGGCAGCCCATCGCCGAAGTTATCGCCCATTTTGAACGCACCCGCGGGCACTAGTACAAAGTCGCCGTGGCCTTCATTCACGGCTCCAGGAAGGCTGGCGGCCCAAAATGAACCTGCTGTGAGGAATGCAATTACGAAAAGACGCTTCACTACTCTTTACCGCCCGGGATAAATTTGCCCTGCTTCAAAAAGTGCTCCAGCCTCCCCATCCAGTCTGAGAAGGTTCCGCTCGCATAGCCATCCCCAAAGCCGTGGTGGCCTTTCTGATAAACGTGTATCTCGGCCGTAGCCCCGGCCCGCGTCAGGTCCATAAAGAACTGCGCCGATCCGATTGCAGGACCTGTGTCCCCGGCTGCGGAAAGAAGAAACACCGGCGGGAAATTCTTCAGCACTTCGCCAGGCATCGGCTTGCCGGGCCCATAAACCAGCGCCAGATAATCCGGTCGCGAACTCATCCTGTCAATCGGGTCCGCCGCGTTCGGATCGCCCGGTCCCG
>JAUZEU010000155.1 GCA_030838885.1 Bryobacterales bacterium
TCGGTGACACTGTCAACACCCGAGACTGCAGATGGATCTCTGGTTCTGCTCTTATGCAGGAACCACGGCCGGGAGGCTGAGTTGCGTTGCGGGCAATGAGCTGAGATTTCAACAGGACACCCTCTCATCAAGGAGGACTCATCAAAGGACCGGGGAACCTCCGTCTCCCTTGACAAGTAGTTCTGATGGATCGACCAGCGATTGGCGGGTGTCCGTAAAGCAGCAAGGGAGCCGAAAGGAGACGAAGTTCACCGCCCTGCTCGACCACATGACTGGCGCTTTGCTCCGGGATGGCTTTACGCGCTGAAGCGTAAAGCTGCGCCATCCGTGGACGGCACTACATGGGATGAGTAGGAGACCGGCCTGGAGGGTCGGTTGACCGCGTGTTTTTGGCGGGTCACGGCGACAAACCGGCAACTCGCGCTTCCGATATCCGGAAAGGGAATGTCGCGTGCTGCCCCATCGGAGGAACTAACCACCATGGCAAGCTTTCTGCAGCGAAGAAGAACGCGGAATCGAACAAGGAATTCGGATTACCGGAGCAACGCAAATACCCGATGCCGGATGCCAGCCACGCGCGGAACGCGAAGGCTCGCGCCTCCCAGATGGAGCATCGGGGAAAGCTGAGCGCAACTGACAAGAAGAAGATTGACGCCAAGGCAGATCGCGTATTGGGCAAATAGCACAAACACGTATTCCTAACTCTATTGACCCTTGGAACAGAGACACTCGGAACGGCTGCTAACCGGCATCAGTCAGCAGGGTTGTTCTGGGTCTGTCCGCCTGAAGGCCGACGAAGTCATGGCGGCTGGTCGAAAACATGCTCGAATATCTCTCCACTTTGCGGCAAAGATTCTTCTGACGCTGTACCACCAAGGCTCGTGGCGCGCTGTTACGGATTCGCTCTGCAAGACAACTTTCGGAGCAAGGATTCGATGAATCCGGCTGAATTCAACAACCGGTAGAATTACCTGCCATAGCCCGACTAGAGGCCACCTCGAACTTCGCGAGTGACGAGGATGCCGGTCTGGCTTGCGCCTGAACATTAACGCCAATGTTTGCCGACACGCCTTGCACAACGGCGTTGCCGGAAAAGGGTCCAATTCCGTATAGTTCCTGCTCGGCGGCCTAAACGATGGCGCTAATCTCGGATTCCATACCGATCCGATCCTTAAACGCAAGGCGGAGTTTTTGGTTGCACCCCGGATACCGTTCTGTTGTTTACACGCTGATGTGACCGAGCAGAAACTGGCGTTAACCTGAGACTTGACCGCACGCAATATGAAGGCTTTGGCCGTTTTACGAAAGGCTCCACGCTGCGGCGAATTTCAACTCGGTCTGAGCAACGAATCGCATTTGCGTCTTCACAACATACCGGAACTCACCGGCTCCGTTGGCTGGCATGCGCCACAATTCAAAACGTTAACCGCAACGCCAACTGCATCACCCGGGGCCGATCCGCGCTCTGCAGCGTCGCATACGTCGGACTCACCACGCTCATGTCCGGCGGGAAAAACTTCACGTTATTGAATGCATCGAAAGCCTCGGCACGGAACTGCACCGTCACGCTCTCTGTCACCCTGAAGTTCTTAAATGCCGAAACATCAAAGTTCGTCCACGACGGCGACGTGATGACGTCACGGCCCGATGTACCAAATTTCAGTGGCAGCGTCGCGGAGAATGCCGCGGGATTGAACCAGTAGCGTGAGGAGTTGGCCTCGTCAAAATCGTGACCGGGAACAATACTCCCGAATCTGCTGCCAGGAGCGATGCCTGTCGCATCTGCCCGTTGCGTCACATAGGAAATGCCTGTCAGATTCGTCGAGGTTACACTCCGCGGATTTCCCGTCTGCCAGTACGCGATCGTGTTCACCTGCCAACCGCCCACAATCATTTCCGGTATCCGGCCGAGATTGCCGAGGAGTCGCTTCCCCCGGCCGAAAGGCAGTTCGTAAACAATGCTTGTCACAAAGCGGTGCCGGATGTCGAAATCCGACGGACCCTTATCCAGCTGGAAGTTCGCCGGATTCAGATTCGGCGATCCGAAGGAACCAGCTGAGTCCGAATCAATCGATTTCGCCCACGTTTCCGCCATCAACACCTGGAACCCGTTGGCAAAACGCCGCTCCAGTTTCAGATTCAGAGCGTTAAAATTTGACCACCCCGCTTGCGATGAGTAGAGCATCTGATTCAGTTGCGGATACCGGGTTGCCACGCCGGGCGTCACGTCGTACAGCACCCCCGGGGTAACGTTCGCGTACGCGTTGTAGCGCTTCGAGAGCCGCCGCCCGTGTGAGCCTACCCACGCTCCCTCGAATAGCCATCCCTGCGGCAGGGATTTCTGTACCGAAACGGTCCACATATAGACGCGCGGCTTCTTACCCGACGCTTCCTCCACAAACAGGTTGGTACCGGCCGGTGTGATGTAGTTGTTATCCACCGGCGGAATGGATACGACCGGCAGCGTGTTCACGCCGAACTGATAGACGGGAAGACCGCGGCCTGTCACGTTGACGTTCTGCTGTGTAAAGATGGGCGGGCCGTTCGTGATGAACTGCGTCTCGTTCAGTTGCGTCTGGTCGTAGTAAATCCCGATGCCCCCGCGAAACACCCAGCTTTGTAACGCCGCGGGGTTATAAGCAAATCCGAGGCGAGGGGCGAAGTTCTTGTAATCCGGGTTGATGATCGAATTTCGAACCTGATGCAACGTGGGGAACAACTGCTTTCCCGTTTTGAAGTCGAAGCCGTACACGTGGTTCAGTTCCTGATCGATCGGAGTCGCCGGACCCTGAAATTCCCATCGCAGCCCGTAGTTCAGCGTCAGTTCCCTCGTGATTTTCCAATCGTCCTGCGCATAGGCGTTATGCGAAAAGTAAGTGAAGTGCGTCAGTGAGGTGCCCACCGCGCCGCTCATGTTAGTCGGATATCCCAGCAGGAAGTCCGCTACACCCGCGCCAGTGTTTGTGACGGGATTGCCGGTCACCGGATCCAGCGCAGCCGTAAAGCTCGAATTAAAAGTGAAACTGCCCCGCGGACCGTTATCGCTGTCCAGCAGCAGGCGGGACTGCCTGATGTTGTAGCCAATTTTCACTGTATGTTGGCCGCGGATGAGCGTCAGATCGTCGCTCGCAAAGTAGTTGTTCACGCGGTTGCCCTGCGTCAATCCGTTGCTGCCGATTCCGCTGAATCCCTGCCACCCCACATTGGGGACACCCCAGTTTATCGGGGACGTGGAAACGCCGGTAATTCCAATCTGCTGTGCGATGTTGGTGCTCACCGGTACCTGCTGTCCGAACAGCGACATGTAGGTATATGACACACGCGCCACATTCACCACCGTAGGCGACAGCGACGAGGTTAATTGCGCCACCGCCGAGATCCCCTTCGCCTCCACCAACGTCCCTCCGAGAGGTACCAGAGCGGCAGGTGTGAGCGGCGCGTTCTGCCAGGTGTAGCGGCCAAAAAGAGAGTGCTTGCTGTTGATCAGCCAGTCCCCGCGAACATTGTATTGGTTGTCGTCCAGTCGCTGCACCGGCGTTCCCTGCACATTGTTGGCACCCGGTGTGTTCACTACCGGAATATATGGCAGGAAGTTCTTTGACACCGTGTTAATCCGGCTGGCGGGTATCTGGTTTCCTGCAAATGGCATGCGCGTGTTCGTTGCCGGATCGAAAGTCAGCGGATCGTAGATCGTGGCCAGGCCGGAGAAGTTGCCTCCCAGAAGACTTTGCGTCGGAAATGTGCCTCGCTGAATCACGCCGAGCCGTTGCCTAAACCCTTCATAGTTGCCGAAGAAGAAGATCTTGTCCCTCTTCACGAAACCGCCGCCGGACCCGCCAAACTGATTGCGCTTGAACGGCTCGGCTGTGGATGCGAAGAAGTTTCTCGCGTCCATGGCGTCGTTGCGAATGAATTCAAAAAGCGAACCGTGAAATCCGTTGCTTCCTCCGCGACTGGCCACGTTGATGATTCCTGGCGAGGTGCCGAATTCTGCCTGGAAAAAATTCCGCTGGATCTTGAATTCCTGCACGGCGTCGAGCGACGGAGTAATTGAACTATCGCCCACGCGCGGGTTACGCATCTCCACGCCGTCGTACAGATAACTTGTGGAACTTTCGCGTTGTCCCCCCACCAGCAGACTCCGGTCCGAGCGCCCGGTGGTCGACGCGACAAAACTGGCGGGGCCCGAGCCGGCAGGCAATTGTGGCATGACGCCCGGAGAGAGCGATCCTAGTGTCAAATAGTTGCGGCCGTTGAGCGGCAGGTCGTTCAGCGCCTTCTGGGTCACCACTTGTCCCAGCGATGCTGTTTCCAGTTCCAGCAGGGGCGTGGCCGATCCGGTTACCGTCACCTGTTCGGATACCTGCCCCACCTGAAGGGTCAGATTAACGATGGCGCGTTCGGCGATATTCAGCGTTACGTTCTGCACCACCGCCGTCTGGAAACCGGAAACGCTTGCCGTCATCTTGTAGCTTCCGGGTGCGAGTTGCGGCACCACGTACTCACCCGCTTCATTCGTGGTCGATTCCCGCTGTTGTCCGGTGGAGGAAACGGTCGCCACGACGCGCACATTGGGAATCGCGCCCCCGCCTCCGTCGGTCACGACGCCGGCGATCGTCGATGTGGTGACCTGAGCGGTCATCCGGCCGGACGCCAGCAGCACAGACAGAAAAATCAGCGCAGTGTGTCGCATAGTGGTTACCATATTTCTTCTTCTGAACTGAACCTGACGGAGGGAATTCTGCGTGGAACTGATCTTCCCGAAAGCATTGATGAGGGTTGGTTCCCTGTGGAGACTGATATTCATGAAAGTTCCCTTCAGTGGCAATATAATACTGATCCCGATAGATGCAGTCAATCTGCTTGTGGCAACCGTTCCCATTGGCAAGGCAATAGACGGTGCTTTTTGTCAGCGACGACCAATCCTGGCGACGGCAATCCGGCCGACGGTACAGATTATGGCGTCGTGAAGCGCTGCCAGTCAGGTTGGTAGTAAAGCCCGTTGGGTTCTGCCTGAAACGTGAGATGCAGTCCGGTGCATGTTCCGCAAGGTCTCGTTTACCTTCGCGCGCTGTCCGGCGCGACGAGCTCTGGCTCCTTTCAGTTTTCGGACGCCTTCTCTACCCGATCAATGACGAGGAGGTAACAGGTGTCTTAGTAGATTCGAGCTTCAACCCAAGCTGCTGCTTGCTCCGAGTCCAATTCAATTCCGTACAAGATGTTATCGAAATGCTTCCTACCCAGGGAATGTTGCATAGGCGGGAGGCTTTGCTACAACCTGGAGCCCACCAAAAGCCTCGAGCGAATGTAAGCGGATCGAGCCGTGCCACGGGGGTCAAATCTGCGAGTAACCGCGAACCATAGATCTTCGCCCGCCCGACTAATCGCTGGTCAGAGTTCTGCCTTCCCGATCAAACCGACGCCAGCGTCAGCGGAATCGGTTGTTTGCCGTCGACGTCCGGCACGTGCAGCTCATGGGCCAACTGGGCAGCAACGACGATTTGCCCTGACCTTTCCATTAGTTGCCCGTCGCGGGTCAGCGCCGCGATCACCAAACCAATAAACTCCGGACTCTCGCTGTTTGAAATGTCCAGCCAACCGCCCCGAGCGGCCTCCATGACGGCTTCGGTTCTTACCAGCCCTGGGTAAAGCGACACAACAGCCACGCCGCTGGAGCGAAGCTCATGAGCCATGTCAGAAGACATCTTGTCCGTGGCTGCCTTTGCGATTCCGTAGATTGCATTGCCGATGTATTTCTGCGCGGCCCAGAAGCTAATATTGACAATCAGGCCCTTTCTGCGAGCGATCATCCCGGGTGCGGCGCGTGCGCTGGCGACGAATGCAGCGCGAACTCCAGCGTCCATCATGCCGGCCCATCGGTGTGCCGGCTGCTGCCAGAACGGCTGGGGCCAGGTGAACTCACCATTCTCTGTCATTCGTTCGTAGCCGCCCGAGGCAGAATTGACCAGGAGATCCAGCTCACCTCCATCACGGGCCAGTCGACCGAAGACACGATCGGTGTCCGAATCATTGGAATGATCGCAGTTCAGCCGGGTAATGGAGGCCGGGAGGTCTGCCGAATCGATGCTTCGGCCTGTCGCATAAACCGTAAAACCTTCTGATGCGAGTCCGAGGGCCACACCGCGCCCTACGCCACGCGAGGCTCCCGTGACTAGCGCAACTGGCATGGATCTTATTCTAATCGCGAGCAACGGCGAAGTGTTTACCGTTCACTTGGCTGGGCTGTCGGCCAACCGGACAGGGTGCCGCCTGCTCAGTCCGCGCCTATACGGTCGTTAACCGCGGACCGGGTTGGACTGGAATGGGCGCCATTCCAGGTCATGCGGCGGACATTCGCAACGTTGTCAAAGGCGGTTGGGGTGGATGCTCGTACCCGGTCGGCACAGATGGGCAATACCCTGTGGATGTAAACGAAAGGAGTACGCGGTGGCGAGCTTCGAACAGAAGTTGGCCGCCACTCGCAAATTGGAATCAGTCGTCGTCCAATGATGGCGCAGGGAGTTCTCGAGTGTTGAGGCTTTCTGAATCGAGGCTACGCGAGGAGATTTCAGGTTTAGCTGAAGGGTGCCGCTAACTGGGGTCACTCCTCTATTGGTTAAAAATTGCACGCTAAGGACATGGAAGGACATGCGCGCCAAGATCGCCTCGTTAAGCTGGTCGCGTTCGTCGCGAAGGTCGGCGATGATTCGACTGGAGACCTCGTTGCAGTAAAGCTCGTGCGGTCGAGCAGTCGTTTGATACAATGGCTCACGTCTTGAGACGCCCATGGGGGCTGGTCATGCGGACATCTTTGAAAAGCACCAAGGGAGGCGCGGATGCGAAAGATGAAGGCGGTGCAAGTATCCAGAGCGGGAGGAGACCTCGAAGTCGTCGAGCGTGACATCCCTGAGAGGGGACCAGGACAAGTCAGGATTCGAGTTCAGGCATGCGGTGTATGCCACAGTGATGTATTCACGAAAGAAGGCCTGTTTCCCGGGATTTCATATCCTCGCGTCCCTGGGCACGAGGTCGCCGGCATCGTTGACGCGGTCGGCCCCGGCGTGAAGGGGTGGACAAAGGGTGACCGTGTCGGCGTGGGTTGGCATGGAGGACAGGACGGCACTTGCACCGCTTGCAGGAAAGGAGACTTCGCCAATTGCGCGAACGTGCTGGTATGTGGCCTCAGCTATGACGGAGGCTTCCAAGAATACATGATCGCACCCGTAGAAGCTCTGGCCCGAATGCCGGAATCGCTTGATCCTGTGGAAGCCGCGCCGCTCATGTGCGCAGGCATTACGACATTCAACGCCCTTCGGCATAGCGGGGCAATTGCGGGGGACCTTGTCGCCGTTCAGGGAGTCGGAGGGCTCGGTCATCTCGGGATTCAATTCGCGAAGAAAGCCGGCTATCGCGTCGCCGCTGTGGGCCGGGGCACTCAGAATGCGGCAATCGCGCAAAAACTCGGAGCGGATCGTTATATCGACAGCGCTGCCACCGACGCTGCGGCCGAACTGCAGAAGCTGGGTGGTGCTAGCGTAGTGCTCGCCACCGCGCCGAGTGGAAAGGCGATGTCTTCGCTTCTGCCGGGATTAACAGCCAATGGCACGCTCGTTGTTGTGGGCGCTTCCGAAGATCCTCTTGAAGTATCCACCGCGCTCTTGATTCTTGGGAGGCGCAACATCAAGGGCTGGTCGGCGGGAACACCTTCGGATTCTGAAGATACCTTGCGCTTCGCTGAGGCGGCCGGGGTGCGCCCGATGATCGAAAAACTGCCTCTGGAAAAGGCGGCCGAAGGCTACGCTCGCATGATGAGCGGGGACGCTCAGTACCGCGTTGTGCTTACGATGGGCTGAAGCCAGAATCTGTTGGGCAAAGACTGGGGTTATCGAACTGCGGAACCTGGTCCAGCGGATCGCCACCAGCCAAGGATTAAAACGAGGGACAGCATCCGATCTTTTCTTCCCATATGGGCGAACCTCCGTCCCATCAACGATCATGGTGGCGCGAACTTTACGCACCCTTCCTGCGGCGCAGCAACCGGATAACTGAGGTGCGGCTAACCCCGAGCTGCTTGGCGATGGCCCGCTTACTGACCCCATCCTGGCGAAGCTGTTTCATTTTCGGCACGAGTTTACCTGCGGTCATTGGCCGCCCATGAGGTTTTCCGTCCTTTCGCGCTTGATCGATCGCCGCCTTCACCCGGTCCCGCAAAATATCCCGTTCGAATTCCGCAAACACGGCCAGCATGCCTGCGAGAGCTCGTCCGCTGGGGGTGGTGAGATCGAGCGCTTCGCTTAGCGAAACGAAGCCCACGTCGAGTGCCGTCAATTCTTGAAGCGTGTTCACCAGATCCACGAGCGACCGTCCCCAGCGATCTAGCCTCCACACGAGCAGCAATGCCCTGGCAGGACCTGTTGTCCCCAGCCCAGCGCGTTCAGGTCCTGGCACTACCGACCATCCTGCGGGAGTACGAGCAGCTTTACACGCTCACTCCAGCCGACTTGGAGTTTGTGGGGGCGCACCGGACCGATGCGAACCGGCTGGGCGTTGCAACGCAACTCTGCTTCCTGCGGCATCCCGGTCGTGCGTGGACGGCGGCGGAGATCATACCGGCGGCGATGCTCCGGTTCATCGCGCTACAGGTTGACGCGACCCCGGCAGACTTGGCCAGTTATGCCGAGCGGGATCAGACCCGGCGCGAGCACGTAGTTGAAGTGATGCGTGAGTACGGTTTCACCGCATTCGGCATCAAGGAGTACCGGACGCTATCGGCCTGGCTCACTGAGCAGGCCCGCGGCACCGACAACGGCGTGGCGCTGGTCACCTTGCTCGTTGCTGAGGTTCGCCGCCGCCGGGTCGTAGTTCCAACTCTGCCCGTGGTCGAACGCTTGGCACTCTCCTGTCGCGCCAGGGCAAGACGCGAAGCCTACGCCGCGCTCTCCGCCGATCTCACGCCCGAGCAACGATTGAAACTCGATGGATTGCTCGACTCGCGAGGCGAAACGCGGCAAACCTATCTCGGCTGGGTCCGTCAGTCGCTCGGGGCCGCAAATCCGACGAATATCCTCTCCTGCCTGGAACGTCTGACATTTCTTCGTTCGTTGGGTATCCCCGTCGCCTGGTCTGCTCGTCTACACCAAAACCGACTTGTGCAGATCGCCCGCGAAGGCGCGGCCACGGACGTGGACACACCTCAGGGCGTTCAGCCAAGATCGGCGATACGCGACGCTCGTCGCCGGGGTTCTCGATGCGATGGCGGTCTTGCGGACGAGGCGCTGGAAATGCACGAGCGTTATCTTGATCAACAATTCAAGAAGGCGGAGCGGAGACACCTTGGCAAGTTTCAGGAGAACGGCAACGCAATCAATGAGACGCTGAAACGCTACGCTGCGCTTGGACGGGCATTGATCGACGCCAAAACCCGGAATGCCGATCCGTTCGCCGCTGTGGAAGGGGTTTTGCCATGGGACGAGTTGACGGCGAGCGTGGCCGAAGCCGAGAAGCTGGCGCAACCGGGTGAATTCGACTGGTTGGCGTTGATAGCTACCAGTTACCCGGTGCTCCGTCGCTATGCTCCGCAGTTCATTGATGCTTTCGACTTCCGGCCGGCCCCGGTAAGCGAACAGCTCATGAAAGCAATCGAGCTGCTGCGGGAGTTGAACAAGACCGGCGCTCGAAAGGTGCCCGACGACGCACCGCGTGGATTCGTTCGTCCTCGTTGGGAGCGGCACGTATTTACAAACGAGGGCATCGACCGGCGATTTTATGAAACCTGCGTGCTGTCGGAGTTGGGAAAGAGTTTGCGCTCCGGCGATTTATCGGTTACTGGCAGCCGCCGATATCGAGACTTCGATGACTACTTGCTGCCCGCGCAGACATACGCCGCCATGCGAACGGCAGGCTTGCCACTCGCGATCGAACTCGATGCCGAAAAATACCTCTCTCAACGTAATGAGCTTCTTCATGCTGAATTCCTGCGCGTAGACCGGCTCGCCCAGGCCAAGCAGCTATCTGACGCCTCCGTTACGGACGGCGTGCTGAAGATCACGCCGCTCGACAACCAGGAGTCGGATGAAGCGGAATTGCTGACCCGTCAGGCCTATGGGCTTCTGCCACGGATCAAGATCACCGATCTGCTCACGGAGGTGGATAGCTGGCGCGACTTCGGGCGGCACTTCACCAATCTGCGCTCCGGGGACGCGGTCTCGGATCGTGAGCTGCTGCTAACGGCCATTCTTGCCGAAGGCATCAATCTTGGACTCACCCGGATGGCCGATGCGTGTCCTGGCGTCTCGCTCTCGACGCTGTCGCGCATCGCCACCTGGCACATCCGGGACGAGACCTACGGGAAGGCGCTCGCCGAGATCGTGAACCATCATCATCAACTGGAATTCGCCGCGCACTGGGGCGACGGAACGACGTGTTCCTCAGACGGCCAGCGATTCAAAGCCGGGGGTAGCGGAGAAGCAATCGGGTCAGTCAATGCCCGGTACGGCAACGAGCGAGGAGCGACGTTTTATACTCACATCTCCGACCAGTACGCCCCATTCCATACCAAGCTCATAAGCGCAACCGTGAGGGACGCCACCCATGTGTTCGATGGCCTGCTGTATCACGAATCCGACCTCCGCATCGAAGAGCATTACACCGACACCGCCGGATTCACCGATCACGTCTTCGTCTTGTGTCATCTGCTTGGTTTTCGGTTCGCCCCACGTATTCGCAACCTCGCCGACACGCGCCTCTATACAGTGGAGAAGCCATCTGCTTATGGGACGCTCGCGCCGCTCATCGGTGGGGTCATAAATGAGAAGCAGATCGTCGGCCACTGGGATGAAATCCTCCGTCTCGCTACATCGATCAAACACGGCTCGGTGACGGCGTCGCTGATGCTCCGCAAACTCGGCGCCTATCCCCGTCAGAACGGGCTCGCCGTGGCGCTGCGAGAACTCGGAAAGATCGAAAGGACGTTGTTCCTGCTTCGGTACGTCAGCAGCCCCGAATTGCGGCGGCGCATCCATGTCGGGCTCAACAAAGGCGAGGCGAAAAATGCCATGGCAAGGGCCGTGTTCTTTAACCGGCTCGGGGAACTCCGAGATCGAACGCATGAAAACCAGCGGCATCGCGCAAGCGGGTTAAACCTCGTGGCCGCCGCCATCGTCCTATGGAATACCGTGTATCTGGAGCAGGCGGTCGCCGCGATCCGTCAGAACGGCCAAGCCGTGTCCGACGAGACCCTCGCCCACCTTTCACCCCTCAAATGGGAGCACATCAACCTGACCGGCGATTCCCACTGGCGAAAGGACGCCGGGCTCCAGGACGGCAAATTGCGCCCCTTCAGGGGTCACCAAGCCGTGGCTTTTCCTTAGCGTGCAATTTTTAACCAATGGAGGAGTGACCCCTAACTAACCCCCTCCAACCGGCTCCGCGAGGTGATCGGGAGCTTAAAGCAGTAATCGCGGTCAGCACCGACAAAGTCCATAACCCGGCTGTGAGTAATGTCTTTGGCCATGTTTGGCTGAACGAAGTTCCCGTGACGCGGCAGGGTTAACAGTTGTGACCGAGCGAGCCCGCCATAAGGGCTTTGCCGAGAGTAACTTCAACGGGTTGCCGCGTCACTGAATGCCCGCGGCGAAGCGTTTAGCCAACTTCTGCTCATACGGTTGTTTCAGCAAGCCCACCAGGGATTGTGGTCAGCCGTCGGCGGGCATCTTAGAGAGGTCCGCGGCACCGCGTATCCGGTTGTAGGCGTGGGCTTGTGGCCAGATCCGAGGCCGGGCAGGGTCCGGAACGCGGCCATGGGAAGCCTCCGGCGATTGTGACGAAAGACGAATTCATCGAGGTATACCTGAAGCTGGTCGCGGCTCACACCGTGGTAGGTTCCAATCAGCCATTGCTGGAGGTTGCCAATCGCGCGGTCGGCCAAAGGCGCGACGGACTTTGCGCCTTTGCTCAGGTCGATGCGGAGGGATTGGTTCCGAGGCACGTGTTTGAACCCGGCTTCCTGTAGCCCGGTGAAGCTTTTGAGACCGTCTGCGTACAGCGTTGAACCTGGCGCCACGTTTTGTTTGAGGAACGCGGTGAGGGTCACAGCTTTGAAATCCGGGATCACCGCCATCCGCACACGGCCAGTGGCACGGCCGCGCTTCTCGACAGCGACAATGACGAGCGCCGCCTTCCGGTCTTTAAGCTGCCGGCTTCTCCGCAAGCCAGCCTGCGGACCTCCAACCCAGGTATCATCAACCTCTACATCGCCCCGTAGTGGCTCACGCGCCACGTTCACCATGGCCCGCCGGAATTTGTGGAGCATCATCCAGGCGGTCTCGCAGCGTCGCAGTGCCAGTTGACGTTGGAGCAGGAGCGCTGAGACCCCGCGCTTATCGGTGGCCATCAGATACGCCGCCCGGAACCAAACTGTCAGCGGCGTTTTC
>JAUZEU010000163.1 GCA_030838885.1 Bryobacterales bacterium
CGTTTGCGGGTTTTGCGACTTCTCAAACAGCTGAATCCCCGCCCCGCGCGCGCCATCCAGTTCGGCCTGCGCCGCTCGGTAATCGAAAGTCGCTGCCGCGAGCGTCTCGGCTCCGTCCCCCTTCCGCGCCCGGTTCAAAGCTTCGGCCGCCTTCTGCCGCCGTCGCCATGCCGCATCGAACCGACTCTGCACAGCGCTGTAGCCAGGCTGCGTACTCAGCGTCTGCATCGCGTTCTTCTCGAACAGCATGGGCGGCTGGATAAACAGGTAGAACACGAACACCATCGCGCCGACAAACAGAATGAAGAACTGCATCGGTACTTTCGCCATCGCATTGAACAGCAGACTCAGCTTGCTCTGAGCAATTGACTTGCCCGTCAGGTACCGCTGTACCTGGCTCTGGTCGCACCCGAAATACCCCAGCGCCAAAAACGATCCGCCAATCAACCCACTCCAAAGGTTGTACCGGTTGTTCGGGTCAAAATGCAGATCCACCGCGTTCAGTTTGCCCACAGCACCGGCCAGATACACCGCGTCGCCGAAACTCACGCCTGCAGGCATCAGTGAGATTACGGTAAGCAGGCCCATAATCAGGCCCGAGAAGATAACCAGCATCTGCAGAACATCCGTCCAGGTCACAGCGGGAATGCCGCCCTTAGTCGTATAAACCACGCAAACAATGCCGATGATCAGCGTAGTCACACGGTCTGGCCACCCAAAAATAACGCTCATCACAATCGCCGGCGCGTAGATCGAAAGACCCACCGCCATGCCGCGCTGAATCAAAAAAACAATGGACGCCAGTGCGCGCGTTTTCGCATCGAAGCGTTTCTCCAGATATTCGTACGCGGTGTAAACACCGGACCGGTGGAAGATCGGCACCGCGGTCGCGGATAGAATTACCATCGCGATCGGCAGCCCGAAATAGAACTGCACGAACCGCATGCCGTCCACATACGCCTGCCCCGTTGTCGCAATAAACGTGATCGCGCTCGCCTGGGTCGCCATGATCGAGAGACCCATCGCGTACCACGGCATCGTCTTGCCCGCCAGCAAATACTGATTGACGGTCTTGCTCCCTCGGCCTTTCCAAAGGCCGAACGCAGGAATCGCGATGATCGTCACGACCATCACCAACCAGTCGAGTGGCGTCATGAGAAGTACTGAGTGAAGCCGTACATCATCAGAATCAAAAATGCGAGCCAGCAGAGCACAACGATGTTCAGGTTGCGCCAGCTCCCCAAAATGGGCGGGAGTTCGGACTCGCCCTCGGGTGGGAGGTTCGGAGGAAAGCTCATCAGACGAGCAGTTCCCCGCGTAACACGGTCACCGCCTGGCCCGAGAGCACCACGCGGTCGGTGCCTGAAACCAGCCGCACCCGCACCACCCCGCCGCGCGCCGATGCCTGGAACCCAAGCATTTCGCTCTTGCCCAGCTTTGCGCCCCAGTAAGGAGCAAGGGCGGTATGCGCCGAACCCGTCACAGGGTCTTCGTCAATGCCCGACCCAGGCGCAAAGAACCTAGACACGAAGTCGAATTCGCCGTCACCCCGTGCAGTCGCAATCACCCCCCGAACAGGCAGTTCCCGCAGCAGATGATGCTGCGGCTTCAGCTCAAGCAGAGTCTGCTCGTCCGCCACTTCCACCAGATAGTCGAACTGGTTCCGCCCCACATACTTCAGGTCCGTGCCCAGCGCTTCAGCCAGCCTGGCCGGAGGTTCTGCCGGCTCTTCCGGCTTCACCGGAAAATCCATCTCGATCCAATCCCCGCGGCGCTCACAGGTCAGCAACCCGCTCCTGGTGTAGAAGCGGGCTGTGGCACTCAGGTCCAGATGCGCTTCCGTCCACAGCACATGCGCGCTCGCCAGAGTCGCATGGCCGCAAAGATCCACCTCAACGGACGGAGTGAACCAGCGAAGCCGGTACCCATCCTCTTCCGGATACAGGAACGCTGTTTCCGAGAGGTTCATCTCCATCGCGACCTTTGCCATCCACGCGTCTTCGCGAGGTTCCAGCATTACACACACTGCTGCCGGATTTCCGCCAAAAGCTTTAGAGGCGAACGCGTCAACCTGCAGGATTGGCTGAACGTACTGAAGAGGCATATCCTGATTATCCAACTGCAACTTGCGGGGCGGCGCTTCTAGCGCTTTTTCGGCTCGCAAGCCGGACCTGACCTCCCGCTGGCCCCCTTCGTACTGGTACCGGAAACGGGTTACGAGTGTACAAATTGAGGACTAATCACGGTACACTTTTCCGACAGCAGTGCGGTTAGCTACAAGGAGGATTCATGCGCAGTTTTCTGTCGGGCAGTCTTTTCGGCCTGGTCGCTGTCTGCAGTGCATAGGCCAATATGAGCTATAACGTCGCGGATGGTTTCCCCACATCACTGGCCATAACCCGAACGCACCCTGGTCCTACGCCTATTCGGCTCCTGGTGACCGTAGCACCAATATGTGATCGTGATTTTCACCGCACGCACGGCCGGCAACTACGCCCTTAACGGTCAATGGTATGGTTCGAATCCCCAGTCAGCTACCAACGGCGGCGACGGCCCCGACGTTCACGTCACATCCGGACTTACATCACTGTTCAACGGAGTCTCCAACTATGGCTCGCCCGCTGACTTTGACATTTCCAGCGCAACTCTCGGTGAGGGTCAGAAGGTGGAATTCGCCATGGGCTATAACACCGCCAACGATTACTACGGCGGCACCAATTTCTCGGCAATCATAACAGCTACTCCCGAACCCTCCCTGTACGGCTTTTTGGGTCTCGGTCTGGCGGGCCTTGGCATGGTAATCCGCCGTCGCCGCGCATAAGAATTTTGAAAACCTGTTCGCAAGAGTGGCCTGTTCACAGAATCTGGTGGACAGGCCACTTCTTCTTGATCACTACCGGAACTCGTGTTTATAGAAAAAATTAACGCTGAAAATTCCGTTCTCATCACGGGTTGCCACGGCCGACCACTGCGGATTAAACGCCCACTCAATCCGAATCGTGGTGCTGTTCGGATCATTCAGCGCTGACACATAAGTGAACGTCAGATTATTCGAAATCCGCTGTTGCAGAGAAAGCCGTGCCGTGGGAACATCCGAACCTGTCGTAAACGAAGGATCAATCTTCAACTGCGTCACTCCGAACACACGCTGCAAACGGCTCGCCACCGGATTCGCTACCGCCTGCCCTAAAATCGCGGACTCACCCATTTGCTGATAACTCTGTTGCGGCTGCTGCGGCTGGTTTGCCAGCAATGTCGGATCGGAGGTAGGAGCTTTACCCGAGGCAAGCAGCCCCACAATCTCCTGGAACTGTAACGGAGGATCGGACGTGTAACTCAGCTTCATGTTATCCACCGGTCCGGTGACCCGCAATGTTACCGTGACGCCCTTTGCCTGAGTTACCAGACTTATATCAAGAATAGGTTCAATGCGGACGGGGTTATAAAAAGCGATCGTGCCCGTATCAACAGCATAGGTAGCGCCGAAGAACACAAGGTTGCCCGAGTTAATCGTCACCCGCCCCTGAATACCCGGCTCATTCGCGGTCCCGCGTACCCTCAGATCCGCTGTGATCTGCAGGTTCTCCGCCAGCGAAGCCTGAACCTGAGTCCCGGAAGCTGTCTGCACCCGAATATCCAGCTGCATGTTATCCAGCAGCGGTGAGGGTGCGGTTGGTGACTGCACCGGCGGCGCCGCGCGCGTCAGAATGGAACCGATATCACTTTGTGGCGCATACGCGAGCTGGTTAATGGTCACGGTACCTGTCGCCCGGCTGCTTTGCGTCGTGCCGGCGATCCGTACATCCGCATCAGCCTTCAGACTTACGCCCTGCTGCACGCGCAGCCGCACATTCGACGCGGCCGCCCGCAGAGCGAACCGCACGCCGTTCGTGAACCCCGCAAATCCGCTCAGGGTGACTTTGCCTCCTCCCGATTCCGCCGTCATATTACGGATCTGCGCATTGTTGCCGTTGAACACAACGGTCCCGTTCGCATTGGCGATCCCGACAGGAGCGGTTCCGTAGTTCATCGAAGCGTTCCGCAAATTCATCTGACCGTTCACCAGTGGCGCCGCGGACGTGCCCCTCACCACCGTAGAGAAATCGATCTTACCCGCTGAGTAAATATCACGGTTGAACTTCTGCATCAACGCAAGATCGAGATTGCCCTGGACATTCAGATTCAGGGCCCCGGCGGGAAACGCAGCGGTACCGGAAGCCTGAAGGTCTGTATCCGGCCCCGTCAAATGCGCATTCTGAACCCGAACCGTGCCCTTATCCATCGAGATCTGCACGGGTCCCTGATTAGCAATCGTAATCGTTTTGGCGCCGCCGGCGCGCGGCAGAGTTGTGAGTGCCAGATGATTCAGTGCCAGCGATCCACTCATCTGATCGGTCTTCAGCACAGGCCCGTTCGCGCGCAGTTCGCCATCCGTGGTTGCTTCAAAGTCCGGCGCGCCGCCTCCGCCCAGACCGGCCAGCGCGGCCACGCGCGTCCACGCCACATTGCTGAAGGCGAGCTGAGCAGTCACCGGATAATCGCCAGCCAAAGTCGCATCCCCGCTGCCGTGCAAAGAGGCTTCGGCCAGATTGGAATCGAGTGCAAAGTGAACGCGGCTGCCGGTGCTTGCGTTCCCTCCACTCGTATTGGCCACCAGCTTGAACTGCCCGAAGTTCTTGCCATTTGCACTGATGTTGGTGGACGAAATATCCGCATCCAGCGTACTCAGCAGAATTACCGGAGCGTCAGGGCGAACGGCTCCCGCGGCATTCCCTCTGATATCTATAGTCCCGGTCAGGCCCGGCCGCGCCGTCTGCACATTGCGAAGGCGCCCCAGATCGATGTGCCCCCCGGCGATATCGAGCCGCCCCGAACCCCTCCTAAGATCCCCCACCGGATGATCGTAATGCGCAGTGAGGGCAATACGCGAGGGCCCGGTTACAATCTCCAGCTGTGGAACATCCACGCTTTGATTCAAATACGTGATCCGAACACGCGCCTGATCCAGAGGCTCGTCATACACCACCGCTTGGGCAAGGCTGAATTCAGCGCTGCCCTCCGGCTTGGTAACTGTTCCGTTCACAGTAAAAGTGCCCGAAAGCAGTCCGCGGGCCGGAACGCCTGCTTGCTTGGCCAAGGTCAGAACACGTTCCACCGCCAGACCCGCGATGCTGCCGCTTGCATTCGTCGGATAATCGGTTGTTAGTTGCGTATTCCCGTTCACCTGTATCTTCGAGCCCGCAAAGTCTGATGCAACGTTGTAAGTCACGTTCTTACCGTTCGTACGCGCAGTAGCATCGAAATCGCCATAATTCTGCCCTTCGAACCGCAGCGCCTTCACAGATACGTCACCGTTCACAGAGCTCAACAGAAAGCTGCTCTGGCCATTCGTATCAGTCAGCTCTCCGTCCACATCGGCATTCAGGCGCAACGCTCCGGCTGCGCCTGGCCGGGCCTCCTGCACGGTATGCAACTGCCCGGCATTCAGTTGGTCCGTCTGCACGTGAGCCCGAACCTGCCCGCTGGAAAAGCTATCGCGCGGATGTCGGAATTCAGCCGTCATGTTCACTCGTCCCGCCCCGGTATCTATAAAGGCTACCGGCACAGTGACAAGCTGATCCGCCAGGTTGACCTGCACCTGCGCCAGGTTAAAAGGCTCGCCGTGTAACTGCCCGGCGCGGGCTTCCACAGTCGCCGAGCCCTGCGGATTCCCAACGGTCCCCATCACCTGCACATTCGCCGTCACCCCGCCCGAGTAACCTGCGCTCGGCTGCCCCGCCAGCACTGCGAAGTCAGCGATGTCGCCATTCAGTACGGACGCGTGTGCGGTCACGGCAGAATTCGGCGTAGTACTCCAGGTCCGCAGCGCCACGCCTGCATCGAAATTGGCCTTCATCGCCCCGCGTGTCAGGCTGCCGTTGGCTACGTTCGCCCGCACAGCCGAAGCATCGAAATCCGCCAGCAGAGAATCGAAGAGCCGGTCCTTTACAGCAAAACGACTGACTGCAAGATGTCCGGTCACGCGTGGTGTACTAAGTCCCCCAATCACTGCGCCGGTGAAATTTGCCTCACCATTTTGCAGTGCCACCGGAACCGGCTCCTTCGTCGGTACTGCTGCCAGCAAATCCTGCAGATCGTGTGAAGTAAGCGCGATATTCAGCCTGTTCTTAAGCGAACCGCCCAACGTTAGACGAGTATGTGGCAGCGCCAGAAAAGAATCCTGCACCACCACGTCATCGCGCGAACCCACATAGCTGGCGTTCAGACGTCCCGAAAGCGGAATACCCTTGCCGCGTGCAGCCGCGCGCCCGCTCAGTGGCGCAATCGCCAGGTGAATATCAGCGACCGTGCCGGTCATGCCAGGCGCCTTTAAATCGCCCTGAGCTCTCACAGGCCCGGACACCACCCCGTCATACGGAAGGCTCTGGCCAAACGCTCGCGCAGCTACGGCCAGATTAAGGTTCGCGAGCCTGCCATCCACCTGATAACGCTGAAAGTCAGCCAGGGATAAATTCCCATTGAAATAGCCGCCGAATGCATGAAGCGTTAGACCATTCAGAACGAGGTTCTGTGGATCCGCATGGAACGCCGAATACAAACTCACATTCGAGAACCGGCGCGCCCCTTGCGCGAACGCCAGATCTCTCCCATCTGCATTCCCGCCCACGTTGTAGTTGTTGTTCGCATCCAGCGCAGCCGTACCGTTGATTCGAAGTACCCCACTCGGCGTGACGCTTGCCTTACCCTGGCCCGCAGCCAGCAGCGCGAGTTCGCGTAATGCCAGTTCCGCTTTGAATTGCAGGTTAGGCGTTCCGTTTGGGTCTTTCAACGGCCCTGAGGCCTCCATGTGGCTCTGGCCGAAGTTCACTCGCAGACCCGAAACCCGAACCACCTGGTTCGAAACGGTTGCATTCGCAAAAAGATCAAGCTGCGATGGCACTCCCCTGCCCTCTGCCGGAACAGGAACATTGGCAGCATTCCGTATATCAGGTGTCGAGATATGCCCTTCCACCCGAGCTTCCACCTCCGGATTTCTCATGTTGCGCATGGACCCGTTGATCGAAACCGAGGAGGTAGCCGTCGAAATCAGCGCATTCTGCAGGTCAATGCGATCCCGCCCAATCTTCACCGGCAGTGTCACCTTGAAGTTGACCGGTGTATTTCGGCCATTCAACACATACAGCGGTTCCATCGCCACTTGCCCCTCATAACCCTGCGTCACAAGGCTGTAAAGCAATTGCGCGTGAAGATTGTTTGCCCGAACATTGACTGGCTGCTTTGCAGATTCAAATTGCACCATCCCATTCAACAGATCGAACCGGCCCACCGCCAGATCGACCACAGTCTCAAGGGCGGTCGTGTCGCTGGTCGTCTTTTGCTGCGGACTCGGAATGTTCGTATTCCCATCCGCCAGCACCATGATGTTGACTTCGGGGTGATCCACCCCAAGATACGCGATTTCGTAAAGCCGGTGCACACTGGTGAACAAACGGATCCGCAAATCCGCCCTCCCCACACGCACGAAAGGCGCGGCGCTTGCCGGCTCCTTCCCGTGAATCACGAAGTTGTTAACCGTAGCGTGAAGATGCCAGACATCGAAGTCAAATGATCCTGTGTCTACTCTTCCACCGGTACTCTTCGCAACCGACGAACTAATCGTGTCCCGCACATAGTTTCGGAACCAGTCAGTCCGCACGACGACCACCGTTGTCAAAACGATCAGCAGCACCAGCCCCAACAGCCCGAGCACCACGTTGCCGACTATCCGTTTCCAGCGGCTCATCGGAACGCCTCCTCGTGGTACTCGATGTTGGTTCGCCTGCGAGCGTCCGAGAGCCACTGCTCGAACTGCCGGTTAATCTGTTCGCCTTCCAGAATGTTTCTGACGGATGCCGCCGAAGATTCGAAATCACCCTTGAACTGCGCGCGATGCTGGTCGTAATAGTTACGAACCTCCTCATCGGTCACCAGCACACCGGCCCGAAAGCGCTGCTCGATAAAACGAAGTACGGTCAACTGCCACAACAGCTGAGCCCGGAGCTGATCCTCAGTAAGGCCATACTGCCTCAGCGCCTGGGTCATTCGGCTATCCGAATTGCCGTAATTGTTTTGCTGGATTTGTGCAAGCATCGCGTTCGCATCCGCGTCACTGGCGCGCGAGTAACCCCCAGTCGCCAGTTCCTGCCTGATAATCTGCTGGTCAATTAACCTCTCCGCCGACTTCTTCTTTGCCGCAGCATCTTCACGCAATGGTTCGCGGTTCAAAAAAGCCGTCACGCGCAAATCCAGATCAATGTCGCTTGCCTTAATAACATGCTTGCCAACCACGACCGCGATGCGATCAATAACTGTCCTCGCGTCGAGTGCGTAAGCCATCACGGCGAATAAGATCAGCACCCGCATCAGAATGTCTGTCCGATCGAGAAAAAGAATTGAAGATGACTGATACTCAGCCGCTGCGGTGTGCAATATGAGGGTAAGGTCGCCGGGTTCGCGTTTGGATTGCACTGCAGCAACTGTGCCGCAGTGCCGCTGAATCCGTTGTAGGCGGGAGGGTTCACGCTGTACGCAAGGTCTACGCGGATGGGGCCCACGGGAGTACGGTAGCGAATCCCGAAGCCCACCGCATGAACCGCGTAATCAAAGTCGGTCAGGTTCTTCTGATGAAACCGGAAGCTGAAATTTCCCAGGCTGCTGAACACATTGCCCATGTCGTGGAACAGCACGCCTTGTATATTTTCACCGATAAAAGGAAACCGGAGTTCCACGTTGTTGACAAACAGGGCATTGCCGCCCAGTGGAAAACCCGTCGGCTGGGAAGATTTCCCGCCGGAGGTCAACGCGGCACCGGTATCCCGCGGCCCTGCCTGATTGAAAGGGAACGCCCGAAGGGAATCGGCGCCGCCGCCAAAGAAACGCTCCGGAAGAGGCACCGCTTCCCGTACCGAAAATCCCGCAGGCACTGCGAACGGAAAGATGATGCCGACCTGGGTCTGGCGGGCGAGCACGATGTTACGCCCTAATCCGTAATAAGTCGCGTTACGCCCCAGCACCCGCAGAAAGTTACGCTGCGAGCCGAATATCTTATCTGCCAGACCAATGTCGATGGTGTTGTAGATCCCTCTGGAAGGGTTGCCCGGATTGTTTCTGCGATCCTGCGCAAGGTTTCCCGATAAAATCCCCAGCCTGACAGGCTGCAGCAGCTCCGGTACCAGCAACACCGGGATGATCACATTGCTCACACTCACTCGCCGGTAGGAGAAACGAAACAGACCGTTCAAAGACCGTGAAAACTGTTGCGACAGTTGCACCGACGCCTCTTCCCGCCGCGACGAAAAGGTCCTGACATCCCGCGAATCGTCGTAAAGCAGGGTGTAAGAGATCGTGCGGCCCGCGTTATCCCGGAAGCGAGGCTGCTGATACGTGATGGACGCGCGTTTCACGAGACTCGAATACACCGTGCGAAGCGAGACCGTGTGCCCGCGCCCCAGAAAATTCAGGCGCGACACTTCCACAGAAATGGACGGACTGAACCCCGTAGATCCGCCAGGATTCGACAGACTGTCGCTGCTCGGCGCTCCAAACCGCGCTATCTGTGCACCCAGCCCCACATTGAGCCGATAGCGATTGGCCTCCTGGAAGTTATACAGGATGTACTTATAATCCGTCTCCCCGTCAGCGTTCTGGATCGCCGTATCTGCCCGCGCAAAAATTCCCAGATCATAGAACTGCCTCTGAATGGCGCTCTGCGCTACCGGAGAAAGCGGATCTCCCGTCTTCAGGGTAATTGTTTTCGCAATCAAAGCCTGGCGCGTGTAGTGATTGCCTGAAGTGAGCACGTCGCGTACGTATTGTCGGCGACCCTCTGTTACTTCGTAGCGGACATTCACCCGATGCGGCGTCTCGCTCTCCTGCCAGCTGGCCTTAAACGTCGCTGCGGGGTAACCGTTTTCAAAGTATCTGGTGAGCACTACGTTTCGGTCGTTAGCGAGGTTGACCTCGGCGAACGGTTGCCCTTCGATCGAAGCCAGCTGAGGCATCACGGATTCGGGGTTCAAAGCCGCCATTCCGGTCAGCGTCAGGTGCGCCACCAGCCACTGTTCACCTTCATTGATAGTCACAGTGACTGCGATCTGCCCTGGCTTCCCCTTGTAGTTGTTCTCGACAGTAGTTGAGACCTTCACGTCACGGAACCCGTTCGACTTATACAGTTCAGCGATATTCTCTTCATCCTTCCGCCGGAACGCTTCGCTGTAGCGGCCATGGCGCAATTGAAATGACGCAGGCGTAATAAACATGCGCTCCCGAATAGTCGCTTCGTCGAAGTAGCGGTTACCGGCAATCGTCACGTGCGCAAGTTTCTGGCGTTGCCCCTGAGCAATCACATACTCGACGGTTTCCAAATCGTTAGTGACAGGCCGCACGCGAAAATCGATATCCACGTTGTAATATCCCTGGCTTGCGAAGTAATCCATGAGGTTACGGCGCCCTTCCACCAGAAGGTCGTTATCCACTGCGCGCTCCTGAAAAACCGGCACGTAACGGCGCATCACTTTTTTGGAAACCTTCGCCTCTACAGCCTTCACCTCGACCTTCGGCCCGGGCTTAACATTCAGATGCGGCGTAACGCGCCGCACGTCCGCGTCATAATCCAGCTGTGTCAGATTGACCTGCGCGGTCAGGCGCTCCTGTTTCTGGTACTTTGCCAGCAGCGCCTGAGCCCCCTGCTGGGTGCGCGAGCTAGTCACCTGCCGCCAAAAGTGAATCAGAGGAATGCGCCACCCTGTAACCCGCAGGATCGCGTCATTGGAAAGAAGAGTTTGGCCCGGCGGATCTGCCGTAATTACAGGCTGCTGATACTTCGCTCTCTTTCCCTGATCGATGGTGAAAGTAATAAAAACCTGCTGCCCTTCGTTCCTTCGGTCAACGGTTGGCGTCACCGTTGCTTCATACAAACCATTAGACGTAAACAGTCGTTTGATACTTTCGGTGGCACGGGTCAGATCGGCGTCTGCGAACGCCGCTCCCAAAGATAGCTGGGTATTGGAATGCAATTCGCCCGCATTGGGCGGTTCTGTGACTTTGCCCTCTATGTTGACGCTGCCCACGAACCATCTTGGCTGTGTGACAAACGTCACGATCACGCCGTTACCGGATGCCTCTGCTTCCACCGCAATATCTGCGTACTGGCCTGTTGCGTACAGCCCATCAATTGCTTTCGAAACATCATCACTCCGAAGCGGCGCGCCCGTTACAAGCGGTTGCGCCCTCGCCAGATCCGAGGCGTTCAGACCTGACTCGGGGCTGTACCTGATATCGACAATTGGCTTACCTTCGAATGGACTGGTCTGGGCAGGACAACTGCACGGCATCAGCACTGCCACAGCGATAAAGATGGGTGGGAACCACGGATGACAGGTTGTCTGGGTGCTCAAGCGAGAGCATCAGTGCACTTGCGTCACCACACCCGGCCGCAGTGAGGCATAGACATGGGTGAACTCCGCGCTGAACAGAAAAATCTGCGAGGAATAATACACCCACACCAGGAACACCACTAGAGAGCCGGCAGCACCATACGCCGAGCCCGTTCCTGTGCGGGTCACGTAGGCGAGCACCAGTAAATTGCCGATACAGAACAGGCCGGCGGTTACCAGCGCCCCTATAACTGCTGCCTTCCACGGCACCCGTTTAGCTGGGAAAATGCGATATACCAGCGCGAATATTGCCGAGAGAGTCAGGAACGTAAGTAGCTGATTTGCCGTATGAACGAGCCAAATTGGTAAGGAGAGAAACCGCGAAAGATAAGCGCCGGCTGCCTCGATGATCAGGCTCGCGGTGATCCCCGCGATCATCAGCAAGCCGATGCCAGGCACCATGGCAAGCGTAATAAGCCGGTAACGAATCGCACCGCCGAAGCCGCGGGCGGGGGTTTCCGTATCCCATATATAATTCAAGGTGTCACGGAGTTCGACCAACACGCCGGAAGCCCCAAACAGCAGCACAGGGACACCTACCGCACCTGCCACGAATCCCTTGCCGGGATGATAACTCTGCTTCAGCAGTGATTGCACCAGGGCCGCAGCCTGGTCACCGGCCACACCCCGTATCTGCCAAAAGATCTGTCCGCGAACTGCATCTTCGCCAAAGGCCATGCTACAGATTGCGAAAACGATGAGCAGCAGCGGAGCGAGCGATAGCACCGTGTAAAACGCCAATGCCGCGCCAAGCCGGGGAGCATTGTGTCGCGACCAGTCCGATGCGGCCGCGCGCAATAGCCGCCATGTCCCTGCGGGCGCATTGGTCCTGGACACAATCACGCCTGTAATGGGCAGTTCTGCTGCCGAACCGTTTTAGTCGACGCTGACGGTGACGTTGATCGGAACGGTTTTTGGGGGATAGCAGGCCTTGTTATCGCAAGCCTGGTACCGAAGCGTACCCGTCTGAGCGGCAGGGCCGTTCTGAGCGTCAGCCGGGACTTTAAACTTCGTCGAGATCGCGAACTCCCCTGTCACAACGGAAATCGGTTTGTCCGAAAACGAGTATTTCTCCAGGCTCGGCGCCGGATAAGTGACCGTCTCCATTTGAAGCGGCCCACCTGTCCATTTCAACGTAAGGGGGATGAGATACGATTCAGTCGGCTTGTTGCTGTTCGCGTGATAACCGGCAGGCAATGACGCCTTGAGCGTCACCACCGCAACCGAGCCTTTTTTCACCTTCACCGTAGGCACCGCGGCTACACTGAGCGTTGGCGCCATCTGCGCGCTAAGCGCCGGAGTGAGCGGACTTGCCAGCGCCAGCAGAGTCCACAGGAGTGTCGAGCAGCTTCTCAATCGCATCTTCAAAGTCTTTCTTGTTGGCCAGCCCGACATGAACAGAGGCAATCCGCCCGTCGCGATCGATCACGAACGTGGTCGGCAACGCTTCCACGCCGCCGTACTGATCGCCGGTCTTGTCGTCTCCCAACAAAATCCTGTAGTTGATTTTCTTCTCTGCCACATAAGGCGTTATGGACTTCCAGCCGTCGTCGTCCATCGAGATACCCAAGATCTCAAACCCGCGATCTTTGTACTTCCGCTGAAATTCTACAAACCAGGGGATCTCGATTCCGCACGGCCCGCACCAGGTCGCCCAGAAATCCAGCAGCACGACTTTACCCTTGTAATCGGCCAGATGCACAACCTTGCCGGTAGCATCCTTCAACTCGAATTCCGGAGCCGCCTTACGCGTTTTACTGTCTTTAACGGGCTCGCGTTGCGCCGAAGCATTCCGTTCACAAGCCACAGTAAACCCGAGAGCCAGCGCCGTTACCGCTACGAGTGCAATTCGTAAGTTCTTCACCGTTAGTAATATTATATGGCTAAGCATCCGGTCGCA
>JAUZEU010000189.1 GCA_030838885.1 Bryobacterales bacterium
CGGGGGCAAGGTGATGACCTCAACGTCGAAGGGCACTGGCCCAGACAGTAAGCCGCTTACGTCGATAATAGTTTTCGACAAACAGTAGATAACCACAGTGTTTGGCGAGGACTACTGCGGAGCGCACGAAGCGGATCCTGGCCTGAACCTGACAGGCTTAGAACGTTCGTGGATAGATAATGAGCCGCGTGGGAGGCAGAAAGATGAACGAACAACAGAATGTCGCACTCATTCAGAAGATATTTGAGGCTTTCGGACGCGGTGATACAGACGCCATTCTCGACCACTTTTCCGACGATTGCGAGCTGTTTTATCCCGGCCCAGCAATCATTCCGTACACAGGCAGGAAGAAGGGACGAGCGGAGATCCGCGCCTACTTTGAAGCCATACTCAGCAACCAGAGCAACCATAACATCAGGATCGACCGGTATATAGCGCAGGACGAAAACGTGGTGGCAATTGGGTGGTACACGGGTGTCGTTAACTCAACGGGCAAGACAATCGATACTCCGCTTGTGTTTACGTTCGAGCTGCACTCTGGAAGGGTTTTACGGCACATGTTGATTACTGATACCGCTGCACTGGCTTCGAGCTATACGGCTTCCCCGACTGCGGCAGCAGGAGTGTAGACTGCGGCGCAGGCCAAACTTACCTCCACTGAGTCGTTCGCATTACCAGCACCGCTTCTGCACTTCACGCAGAACACCCCGCATTCGTGGCGCGCGGACCGCGCCGTTCAGCGCGCGGTGCAGAAAATCGCAGGAAGAACTACTGAAAAAGTTATGAGTAGTCATTGACACTGTAAACACCAGTTCCTGTCCTCGTCGCAGAGCGCGTGACGACAGGCAATCCGTTCTGCCAGCCAGGTTGTTCTTCCAGCGAGGTTTGACTTGGCATGAGGCGATTGATATGCTGCCCGCATTCCAAAAAGGGAGATAGCATGCGCGCTCTGCAGATCATCGGATCGGTAGTTCTTCTCTGTGGGTTCGGGATGGAGTCATTGAGAGCTCAAGGGCTCACTGGACAAATTTCCGGAACACTCAATGATTCCAGCGGAAGCTCGGTCGCGGGTGCCGAGGTCACGCTGTTGAACCGGCACAAGCGCGACGCGGCAGGCAACCAGCGATCAGTCCGGCAACTACTTGTTTGCTCAGCTTCTGGCGGGCCAATATACTCTTTCGGTCAGCGCGCCGGGATTCAGGCGGTACCAGGAGAAAGACATCGCTCTTTCATCTTCGGAACGACTAGTTGTCCGAACAATCACGCTCGAACTGGGAGCGCTTTCCGATTCGGTTACAGTTACGGCAGAGGGCGCTTCCTTGCAGACGCAAAGTTCCGAACGCGCCGGCACGCTAAGTTCGGAAGTGATTCTTGACACCCCTCAGAAGGGGAGACATTTCCTCTCTCTTTTGAGCCTCATGCCGGGCGTGATCAATAACAACAACTTCGAAGGTCCAAACGGCGGCGGGATCGGCGGCATCCGGGTGAACGGAAGCCGGGCCGGATCGCTGACTGTCAGTTCCGATGGTGTTCCCAACGTCGATAGTGGTAACCAGCAAGGGCCAACGCTTTTGCCGCCTCTCGAGTCGATCGGCGAGATCAAGGTGCTGCTCTCAAACTTTCAGGCTGAGTACGGTCGAAATTACGGCGGCAGCATCACCACCGTTACCAAAGCCGGGACGAAGGAGTTCCATGGCGGCGCCTATTATTTCAAAAGGAACGAAGCGCTGAACGCGAATGACTTTTTCCGCAATCGAGACGGCTTGCGCCGTGCTTTTTATCGATACGATTATCCTGGATACTACATTGGCGGTCCCGTCCTGATTCCGAAACTTCTGAAGTCGCGTGAGAAGTTGTTCTTTTTCTGGTCAAACGAATTTTTGCCCCGCACGACTCCAACCGCGCCCGCCCGCCTGACATTTCCCACAGCTCTCGAACGTCAGGGCAACTTTTCACAGACTGTCGACACGAACGGAGTGCTGATTCCGATTCTTGACCCGATGAACAACAGAGCGCAGTTTGCCGGGAACATCATACCCGCGAGCCGAATCGACAAGGCCGGCCAAGGTCTTCTGAGTGTCTTCCCGCAGCCGAATACCACTGACCCGGGCCACACTTTCAATTCGGTCTTTCAAGGCAGACTGAGCCAGCCACACCATTTCGAAGTACTCCGCCTGGACTGGAATATCAGTCCCAAGACTACGTTCTACACGCGTCTGCATCATAATGGCGACAAGACCAGCAGCAGTGACTGGTTCAATGCTTTTCCTGTCAATAACACCTTCCCGCTCATTACGGGCAGCTACGAATTTCCATCGAGGGGCGCCGTAGCCACGCTGATTCATACGTTCACGCCGACTCTGGTCAACGAGCTCACCTTTGGCGTGAACCGGTATCGCCAGAAAGATTTTCAACCTGATCCTTCATCGCTTGATAAGGTGAACCGCTCGAAGCTGGGCATCGACTTTCCGCAATTTTTCCCTCAGCTCAACCCTCTCAACGTCATCCCGAACGCGAATTTCGGCGGTGTGCAGAACGCGCCCAGTATCGCGTGGGAACAGAGATGGATTTTCTTCGGGACCAACACGCCGTATACCGTCTCTGACAACCTCTCGAAAGTCGCCGGCAAGCACAATATGAAAGCAGGCTTTTATTTCGAGCGGACGTCGCGAAATGCGGTTGCCTGCTGCCCGGGCTCTTCGTTTATGGGCACTGCGGATTTCAGCAGGAATACGAACAATCCACAGGACTCAAATTATGCCTTCTCCAACGCCATTCTTGGCGTGATGAGCAGCTACCTTGAGTCGGATACGCGCCTTGGGCTGCACGCGCGCTATTACAATTTCGAGTGGTTCATGCAGGATAACTGGCGCGTGAGCAAACGGCTCACTCTGGACCTCGGACTGCGTTTTTATCATATCGATTCGACAACCAGCGCCGGCAGCAAACTGGCCTCGTTTGAGCCTGGGCTGTACGACCCCTTAAAGGCCGCGAAACTGATTCAGCCATATGTCGCGCCGGGTTCGACAGTTCGGCAGGGAAGGAATCCGGCCTCGGGTGAGATCGTACCGCCCGTTCTGATCGGCACACTGGCGCCTGGGTCCGGCACATTTTTTCAGGGCATGCAGACCTTCAATGAAGCCATTATGCATGGACCGGCAATCGTGGTGGCTCCCCGAGTAGGTTTCGCTTACGACGTATTCGGCAACGGCAGGACCGCCGTCCGGGGCGGGTTTGGAATCTTTCCCGGGCGCGTGCCCGACGACCAGACAGGTACCCATATTGTGCAGCCGCCCCTGTTCGTCAATCGGCAGTTGTTCAATACCACTATCAGTGCTCTTCGTTCGTCCGCAACTCTCAGCCTCACTCCGACAGATAATACGCTTGGCAGTCAGCACGACGTCCCACTGCAAACCACGTACAACATGAGCTTCGGGATCCAGCAGGATTTGGGCTTCAGCACCGTTCTGGATGTCGCTTACGTTGGGTCGCTGGGACGGCATCTACAACAGGCGCGCTCGCTGAACTCAGTTCCGTATGGAAGTACTTCTCTGTCCTCCAGCATCGACCCGACCACCGGTCGGCCCTTCCCGCTCAATTTCCTGCGGCCGGTGCAGGGATACGGCAACATTCAGTACAACGAATACGCGTCCTCCAGCAGCTATCATTCGATGCAGACCACCGTACGAAAGCGTTTCTCGCACGGACTAAGTTTTGGTGCGGCATGGACCTGGTCGAAGACTATGGATCTGGTAGACGGAAACAATGTTCTGAATCCCTTCGTCAACCCAAGGGTCTGGGACTACGGCAAAGCCGGCTACGACAGGACGCATACGCTGGTGATCAACTTCGACTATTTGACGCCAAAGCTCAGCACACACTACGGAAACAACAGGATTGGCAGGGCGGTTATGGATAATTGGGAACTTTCCGGCGTGAGTTCGTTTCTGAGCGGTGAACCAATGGGTTTCACCTACACCTTAGTCTCGACAACCGACATCACGGGTGGAGGTGGCTTGGGAGTAGACGCCACCACGACTGCTGCGACTTCGGGCGTGCGCCCGGACATTACCGCAAGTCCGATTTTGCCAAAGGATCAACGGACGCCGCTCCTTGCATTTAACACAGGAGTGGTTGTGGCTCCCGACCCGAGCAAATTCGGACGGGGCAATTCGCCCAAAGATGCCTTCCGGGGCCCCGGGATTAATAACTGGGATGTATCCCTGATGAAGAACTTCCGATGGCACGAAGGCACCAGGAACTTTCAATTCCGGCTTGAGACCTATAACACCTTCAACCACACGCAGTTTGGAGGAGCCAACGGAACCGGTATAAGTATCGATACGGTGGCCCGGTTCGATGCGGCGGGCCGACAAGTCAATCAGCGATTTGGACAGTACCTTGCAAGCCGGGACGGCCGGCGCGTCCAGCTTGGGGTTAAATTCTCGTTCTGATATTGATTGCGCCCCGCAGGCAACGAATTCAATTCTCAGGGCGGTTGCCTACGCTGATGAGGATCATTCATTTGTCCGGAGTTTCACGGCGCCGAGAGTTTATCGCTCTTTCGATCGGCGGAACGACAGATCCTGTCGATATGGTCGATACGGGTGGCAGGATTGCCCAGTAGCGGCCGGCCATCGAACGCTTCCGCGGGTACACCTGAAGACAACCAGAAAACGGCAAGATGGGTCTCGTGAACAATTGGGCGCTGGGACTCGATGCCCAGGGCCGACCGAAGCGCAATCCGGAG
>JAUZEU010000278.1 GCA_030838885.1 Bryobacterales bacterium
TGTCGATTTCGCGCTGAATTTTTCGCCTGGCCTGATCGCGGGCTTGCTGCTGGGCTGGTCTGTCCTTCCTTCGGTCCTGCTGGGCGGCGTGACCTGGATTTCCTCCTCCGGCATCATTGCGAAGGTACTGGCCGATCAGGGCCGGCTCAACAATCCCGAAACCCCGTCCGTTCTTTCCATCCTTGTGCTGGAAGATCTTGCGATGGCGATTTATCTCCCTCTGGTCGCGGTGATGCTGCTGGGCGGTTCGGCGGTCTCTATGGCCGTATCTGCAGGCGTTGCTCTTCTCGCCGCCGCATCGGTGTTATTCATCGCTTTGCGTTATGGAGAGGCCATCAGCAGATGGGCGGCGCATGAGTCGGATGAGGTAGTCTTGCTCAGCACCTTTGGCGCGGTCCTTCTGGTGGCCGGCATTGCACAAAAACTCCGCGTCTCTTCGGCTATAGGGGCGTTCCTGGTGGGCGTGGCACTTTCCGGGCCCCTTGCGAAGCAGTCCCACCGTCTGCTCGCCCCGCTGCGCGACCTCTTCGCAGCCACTTTTTTCTTCTTTTTCGGTTTGGAAATAAATCCGGGGATTCTGCCGCCTGTCGCTTTGCCGGCGATCGCACTGGGAACGGTAACGGCACTCACCAAAGTTGCCACGGGATACTGGGCTACCCCCGCGAACATTGGCCAGCGAGCTCGCATTCGCGCCGGACTCATCCTGATATCGCGCGGCGAATTTTCCATCGTTATTGCGGGTCTGGGTATCGCGCTGGAACCTCGCCTGGGACCTCTTTCGGCAGCATATGTTTTGTTCCTCGCCGTTTTGGGACCGCTGCTGGCCAAACTGGTCAGGTGAGTGCTCGTTTTCAATCATGCCGAGCAAGCCTGAGAGCGATTTGGGTCAGCAAATCAGGAAAGTCGCGCACGTAATGACCGGTGCGCCGGCGGACTATGATCCCTTGCTGGACCTGATCGGTGACGCGTCTTTCGTCCTCCTGGGCGAAGCGTCCCATGGAACGCACGAGTTCTACTCCACTCGCGCCGAAATTACAAAACGGCTGATTCAGGAGAAGGGTTTTCACGCCGTCGCAGTGGAAGCCGACTGGCCCGATGCACACCGGGTGAACCGGTTCGTACGCGGAGAATCTGAAGACACCTCTGCCGATGAGGCGCTCTCCGGGTTCAGCCGGTTCCCCATCTGGATGTGGCGGAACCGTGAAGTAGAGCAGTTCATCGACTGGCTGCATGGCTACAATCAGCAACGTCAACTAGGCGACACCCAGGCGGGATTCTACGGACTGGATCTTTACAGCCTTAACACCTCTCGTCAGGAGGTAGTCCGCTATCTCGACAAAGTAGACCCTGAAGCGGCGCAGCGCGCCCGCTATCGTTATTCCTGCTTCGACCATTATGGTGAGGACGAACAGGCTTACGGTTACGCCGCTGAGTTTGGCATTTCCGCCTCCTGCGAGCAGGAAGTTGTGCAGCAACTCAAGGAACTGCAACGTCGGTCTTACGAATACATCCACCGTGACGGGAGCGCCGGCGAAGATGATTTCTTCTCCGCCGAGATCAACGCGCGCGTGGTGCTGGATGCCGAAAAATACTATCGCTCCATGTTCGGCAGCCGTGCTTCATCCTGGAATCTGCGGGACCGTCACATGGTCGACACTCTGCAGGCTGTTGCAGAACACCTGGACCGCCGGTACGGCCGAAGCCGGATCGCGGTTTGGGAGCATAACTCGCACCTGGGTGACGCCCGCGCGACCGAGATGAGCAGGGGCGGGGAATGGAACGTGGGGCAACTGGTTCGCGAGCGCTATGACGACAACTGCCGCCTGATCGGCTTCACAACTTACACAGGCACTGTGATGGCAGCCACCACCTGGGGCGGCAGCCATGAGTCACGGCGCGTGATGCCCGGCATGGACGGCAGTTATGAGGAGCTGTTTCACAATGTGGACATCCCTTCGTTCCTGCTTCCACTGCGGAACTCCCCGGTTGCCGCGAAGCTTCGTACGCCTCGCCTGGAGCGCGCCATCGGAGTCATTTACCGCCCGGACACCGAACGCATCAGCCACTACTTCAACGCGCGCCTCGCGGATCAGTTCGATGCTGTCATCCACTTCGACGAAACGCGTGCCGTGGAACCTCTGGCGCCGCGACCCGAGCCAGTTGTGCCGGAAGTGCCCGAGACGTACCCGGTCGGAGTCTGATCGGGTTCATCGCAGTGGCGCGATGCTAACTTCGAGAGGATGCCGCTCAGCCTGACCGAAGTGCTTGGATTCATCACCGGGGCTCTGTGTGTCTGGCTGCTGGCGCGCCAGAATATCTGGACGTGGCCCATCGGAATCGGCAACAATCTCTTCTTCCTCGTGCTCTTCCTCAGAACAGGCCTGTATGCGGACGGCGTTCTGCAGATCATCTATGTTGCCCTGGCTGCGTACGGCTGGTGGACCTGGCTGTACAGGAAAACCCCCGCAGCGGAACTCCCCGTGACCCACGCGCGCGCAGGCACATGGCTTTGGCTCGCCCCGGCTACGGGAATGACCGCGGCGATCCTGTGGTTCACACTGGCCAGGTTTACAGACTCGATCGTGCCCGGCTGGGACTCCCTCACCACCGCGATATCGCTCGCAGCCATATGGGGACAATGCCGGAAGCTGCTGGAATCCTGGTACCTTTGGATTCTGGCCGACCTGGTTTACATTCCGCTGTACATCTACAAAGGGCTGCGGCTCACCGCGGCGCTTTACGTGGTGTTTCTCGTTCTCTGTTTGATGGGCCTCAAAGCGTGGCGGGAGGCGCTTCGGCCGGTAGAATCACTTCCGTAAATCGCGAACCAACTCAGCGCCCAACCCATCGAAATCCCCAAACACACGGCGCGCCCGATCCAGCGCCGCTTCCACGTTGGGCAGAATGTTCTCTTCTCCAATCTGCTCGGTCAGATCCGACTGAGCCAGCAGTCGCGCAGGCTGGTCGCGAGCTCCGCACAGGATCAGCGTCCGGCCGGAGTTCCGTAACCTCCTGGCGAGCACCGCTAACGCATGCAGTCCGGTGGCATCCAGTGCCGTCATGTTGCGCAAACGCAGTACCACAACCTCAGGAAAAGGGCTCAGGTCATGCGTCACGTCTGCCAGTTTCTCCGTTGTGCCAAACAAAAAAGGGCCGTGAATACGTAGTATTTTCACGTAAGAGGGCACATGCTTATCCTGCAGGATGTGCGCCTTGCCGTCGCGTATATAAGCGTCCGTCACCGGCGCCACCGTGGTGGTTTCGGCGATCCGGTAGATGTAAAGGAGCGAAGCCAGTGCCATGCCGACCTCCACCGCAACGGTGAGGTCCGCCAGCACGGTAAGCGCAAAGGTCGAGGCCCAGACCGTGATATCGGTCTTCGACAAACGAACGATCACGCCGATCTCGCGCCACTCGCCCATGTTGTACGCCACCACGAACAACACCGCGGAAAGTGTGGCCAGTGGGATGAAGCGGGCGACCGGAGCCGCCACGAGCAGGATGAGCAGAAGTGTCAGTGCATGGGTGATGCCGGCCACCGGACTGCGCGCGCCCGAGCGCACATTCGTGGCGGTCCGCGCAATTGCGCCTGTGGCGGGAATGCCGCCAAACAGCGGGCTGAAGATATTGGCGACGCCCTGCGCCATGAGTTCGACATTGGAATTGTGGCGCTCCCCTGTCATGCCATCGGCCACCACAGCCGAAAGTAAACTCTCGATTGCAGCCAGCAGCGCCACTGTAAATGCCGAGGGCAGCAAAGGAAGTATGTGCGCAAGATTGATCTCCGGGAACGAGAACGAAGGCAGCCCGCGCGGGATCCCGCCGAACTTCGAGCCGATGGTTTCCACCGGCAAGTGCAGCGCTGCAACTGCCGCCGTGCTCAGCACAAGAGCCACAATCGATCCCGGAATCTTCTTCGTATATCGGGGCAGAAGCAGAATGATCCCGAGCGAAACCGCCGCTACCGTCAACGCAGCCCCATTGACCGTCGAGACTTGTGCGGACAGCATCTTCATGCGTGGCAGGAATTCGCTGGGTACGGGCGGCGTGGTCAGGCCCAGGAAGTCCTTGATCTGCGTCGATGCAATCAGGAGAGCGATGCCATTGGTGAAACCAATCGTGACTGGCCGGGGGATGAAACGCACTGCCGAACCCAGCCCGGTAGCGCCCATCACCAGCAGCATGGCCCCGGCCATCATGGTCACCAGCGCCAGACCTCCCACGCCGAAGTTAGCAACGATTCCCGCGACGATCACCACAAACGCGCCTGTAGGCCCGCCGATCTGAACAGTGGAACCACCGAGCGCAGAGATCAGGAATCCGGCCACCACCGCCGTATACAAACCCGCCTGCGGGGTCACACCGGATGAGATGCCGAACGCCATCGCGAGTGGCAGGGCGACGAGTCCGACGGTCAATCCTGCAACCAGATCCTGTGTGAACTTTTGGGCCGAGTAGTCGCGGAGGCTCAGCAGCAGCCTGGGTGACCAGCGATCCGGAATCATCACTCCCGCATTCTCTCACTGACGCCGTTCTGTGATAGCTTCTGAGGCGGCAGAATGTCGAACACCCTGAAAGCGCAAATTGCATCGGGATACCAGGCCAGAAGAAATGGGCGGCTGGACGATGCAAAGCAATTGTTCGCCGGCGCGGTCACAGCCGCGCGCGATCTGCCCGATCAGGCCATCCTGGCAAGAGCCCTGGCCGGTGCAGGGCAAATAGAGCGCGATCTGCAAAACAATGCTGCGGCGCTTCGGGCTTATCAGGATGCTGCGGAAATTTATAGAAGCCTGGCCGATCCCCTGCGATTGGCTCATACCGTCAGGCACGTTGGCGATATCTTGCTGGAACAGGGTTCCATAGAACAGGCGCGGTCCTTTTTTGAGGAAGCGCTCAGCATTTACCGGCAACACGCCGAGACGTCTCTGCTCGATCTCGCCAATGCGATCCGGGGTTTTGCTCTGCTGAGAGAACAGGCGGGCGAGCGGGAACAGGCGAAATCGCTGTGGCAGGAAGCGCGAAGCCTGTACGGGTCTGTCAACATACAACCCGGGGTGGATGAGAGCGATCGCCGTATTGCGAGGCTTTCCGGGCAGTGAGACGAAGCCCGGTGCCTTGACCACGAAGGTCCGTGTGCGACGTCACCGGCAACTCAGTAACATCTGTCTCCTCTTCCTGTCGGAAAACATCTTCTCAGGCAGGAGGTCGCTGTGGACAAAACGCGAAAAGCCGTCTTGTCGGCATTGCTGGTGGGTTCCGCCGCTCTTACCGGTTGTGGACACGTCTACTATGGGGCCGGGATCTCAGTCGGCCCACCTGCCCCGCGTGTGGTGGGCCCCATTGGTGTTGCGCCCGGTCCCGGTTACGTCTGGACCGACGGCTATTACGACTGGCGCGCCCGTGATTGGATCTGGCTCGATGGCCGCTGGGTTCGCCCTCCCTGGTCGGGAGCCATGTGGGCCAGCCCCCGGTGGGAACGATCTGGCCGGGGATACCGTTTTCACAAAGGGCGCTGGAGGTAAACGGCTCAACACCGTTCATGCTTTTGCGATCATAGACACCAGTGTCTGAAGCCCTGCCGACTTTTCTCAGCGCGGTCGAGATGGCTCGTCTCATCCGCACAAAAGAACTCTCTGCGCGCGAAGCCCTCGTTGCGCACCTGAAACAAATCGAGCGGATAAATCCAACGGTAAATGCCGTCGTGACGCTCGTGCCGGAAATGGCTGCGCAGGCGGCCGCCGAGGCAGATGAGAGGCAAGCGCGTAACGAGCCGCTCGGCCCACTGCACGGTCTGCCGGTTGCTCATAAGGATTTGATGGAGACCCGCGGCATCCGCACCACCTTCGGGTCGCCGCTCTATAAAGATCACATCTCTACCCAGGATGATCCTGTTGTCGAACGCATGCGGTGCGCGGGTGCGATTATCCTGGGGAAGACCAACACTCCGGAGTTCGGAGCGGGCTCCCAGACCTTCAATGAGATCTTCGGCGCAACCCGCAATCCCTGGGACCTCACGAAAACATGCGGCGGTTCTTCGGGCGGCGCCGCCGTAGCACTGGCCTGCGGCATGGTGCCCGTTGCGACTGGCTCCGATACCGGCGGTTCCCTGCGCAATCCGGCCGCCTTCTGTAACGTGGTGGGCTTCCGGCCTTCGGTGGGACGTGTCCCGAATCCGGATGCCGCGTTGGCCTGGTCCACCCTCAATACCTCCGGATGCATGGCACGCTCGGTAGCCGATCTGGCTCTCGTAATGAGTGCGATAGCCGGGCCGGATCCGCGCGCGCCACTCTCGCTTCCCGAATCGGGAGAACTCTTTGCCAGGCCGCTGGAGCGTAGTTTCAAAGGTGTGCGCGTCGCCTGGTTCCGGGACCTTGGCGGCGTACCCTTCGATTCCCGCGTACGCACCGTAGTGGATGCCCATCGCGCTATGTTTGAATCTCTGGGTTGCATCGTCGAAGAAGCGGAGCCGGACTTCGCACCTGCTGAAATTGCCTTTCGTATCCTGCGCGCCTGGAATTCAGCCACTACTTACGGCGAGCTTCTGCGCGCACACCCGAATGGCTTCAAGGACACGCTCCGCAATGAGATTGAGGAAGGGCTGCGTCTGACCGGGGTGGAGATCGCACGCGCTGAGGTTGCTCACGGGCAACTCTGGCGGCGATTTCAGGGCTTTCTCGGGAACTATGAATACTTCATTCTGCCCACCACGCAGTTGCCGCCGTTCGACGTCTATACGCCCTACCCGACAGAGATCGCCGGCGTAAGGTTCGACAGCTACATCGACTGGATGAAATCCTGCTGGTATATCTCCGCGACGGGGAATCCAGCGGTTTCTGTGCCGGGCGGTTTCACGCCCGAAGGGCTTCCCGTAGGCGTGCAGATAGTCGGCCGGGACAGAGAAGACTTCAGCGTGCTGCAACTCGCGTACGCGTTCGAACAGGCAACCGGATTTTATAAGAGGCACCCGCCTGTCGTGAATTATTAAAGAGTCAGCAGTAAAGGCGCTGCCCCGGAATGCTATTACGACTGACGTGTTGGCAGCGGAGTTATATCGGCGATCTGCGCTTCGTCCATTCCAAAAGATACTGATCCGTCTGGACTTGGATAAATTATGCCCAATTGCCACAGCAACGGCCTGGACAGTGTTCGGGCATTCTGGTGCAATAAAAGTTCGCGCGAACGGAGATCTCGCCCATGGCTCCTGCGATCCTTAGTCTGTTGCAAATCGGTCTGTTGCAAGCCGCACTGTTACAAGGGACCGCCGCGAAAAGTGGCGAGCGGCGCATCACGAACATATTTGAGCCATTCGCTACGCCGGCTGCAGCTGAGCGCGACATCGGGCTGTTTGTCATGTTAATCACGGCTGCCATCTTCGTTGCCGTGTGCGCGCTGCTGATCTCCACGATGATCAGATTCCGCCGTAAACCGGAGGACGATGAGCGTCAGGAGCCCCCGCAGGTGTATGGGAGCAACCAGATCGAAATCGCCTGGACGTTTATCCCACTCCTCATCATCTTTGTCCTGATCGGCGTGACTGCGCGTGTGATCGCAGTTGTGCAGGGCGCAAATCCCGGCCCTGCCCCTGTACGTGCCAGGATTATCGGTCATCAGTGGTGGTTTGAGGTACAGTTCCCTGAACTGGGCGTGGCTACCGCGAATGAAATTCACGTCCCGGTGGCTGGATCCTCGGGTCCGGCCACCATGTTTCAGCTGGAGTCGGTGGATGTGATCCATAGTTTCTGGGTGCCGCAACTTGCCGGCAAACTGGATATGGTCCCAAACCGCGCCAATACTCTTTGGATCGACCCGACCGAGCCCGGCACTTACCTTGGAAACTGTGCCGAGTACTGTGGCACACAGCACGCCAACATGTTGCTCCGAGTCACGGTTGAACCAAAAGATGAGTTCCTGGCCTGGGCCGCTGCACAGAAAGCGTCCATCAATGTAAACACCCAGGACGTTGAAGGCAGGCAGGTGTTCGAGTCGCTCTCCTGCGTGAATTGTCACGCCGTCAGAGGCACACCCGCGAACGGTAAGTTTGGGCCGGATCTCACGCATGTAGGCAGCCGCCAGACGATTGCCTCGGGAATGATTCCGAACACCCCGCAGAATCTCCGCGCGTGGGTCAACGATGCGCAGGAAATGAAGCCCGGCGTATTGATGCCCAACATGAAACTGACCAAACAGGAACTGGATTCCGTAGTGTCCTACCTGGTCTCACTGAAGTAAACCGAGAGAGCGTATGGCCTCTGTCAGTCACCACCTGGATGTTCCGGAAAGCCAGCCGGAATCATCTCTCTCCGGCAACATGTATCGTTGGGTCTCCACCGTCGATCACAAACGGCTGGGACTGTTGTACGCGATGGCGGCGCTGTTGTTCTTTGTCATCGGCGGAACCCAGGCCACGCTGATGCGCATGCAGTTGGCGGTCCCCAACAACCACCTGATCTCGCCGGCCATGTACAACCGGCTTTTTACCATGCACGGAACCACCATGGTCTTTCTGGTGGGTATGCCGCTCCTGGCGGGGTTTGCGAACTACCTTGTTCCCCTCATGATCGGTGCTCGGGACATGGCGTTTCCACGGCTGAATGCATTTGGATTTTGGGTGTTCCTGTTTGGCGGCCTCCTTCTTTATTACAGCTATATCGGCGGGGGTGCTCTATACGGATCCGGATCCGCACCTGACGTCGGCTGGTTTGCGAACGCACCGCTCACCGAAAACGCCTTTTCGAGAGGAACAAGTACGGACTACTGGTCCCTCGGCATTCTGGTTTCCGGTTTGGGCAGCGTGGCAAGCGCGATCAACGTGATTGCGACCGTGTTCTCCATGCGGTGCCCTGGTATGACTCTCGCCAGGATGCCGATTTTCGTGTGGCTGATGCTGGTGGATTCCTGGATGATCCTGATCGCCTTGCCTCCGCTCTCCGCGGCGCAAATCATGCTCACCCTGGACCGCCATGTGGGAGCGCGCTTCTTCGACACTCAGGCTGGCGGTTCGGCGCTGCTGTGGCAGCACTTCTTTTGGATATTTGGCCACCCTGAGGTCTACATCCTGATCTTCCCCGCATTTGGAACTGTGTCCGAAGTCATTCCCGTCTTCTCGCGCAAGCCGATCTTTGGCCGCCAGGCGGTTGTCGCCGCAGCCGTCGCAATCGGCTTCATCAGCACCAGCGTGTGGGCCCACCATATGTTTGCGGTGGGCTTGAGTTCCGTTACAAACACATTCTTTGCGGCTTCCACCCTGCTGATTGCGATACCCACCGGCATCAAGGTATTCAACTGGATCGCCACCATGTATGGCGGCAAACTACGGTTCGAAGTTCCGATGCTTTTTTGCTGCGCTTTCCTGTTCCAGTTTGTCGTAGCCGGCCTGACGGGCGTGATGCTGGGTGTTGCTCCCTTTAACTTCCAGTTGCATGACTCTTACTTTGTAGTGGGGCATTTTCACTTCACGCTGGTAGGCGGGTTTATCTTCGGCATGTTCGCCGGCATCTACTATTGGTTTCCAAAAGCAACCGGAAGGATGCTGGGCCAGCAAGCCGGCCGGTGGCACTTCTGGCTGTTCTGTATTGGCTTCAATCTCACATTCCTGCCGATGCACGTCATGGGCTTTCTCGGCATGCCGCGCAGGATTTATACCTACGCACCGGGGCGCGGCTGGGAAGTTTGGAACATGATGGCTTCCATCGGCGTGGCCTTCCAGATTGTGGGGCTTCTGTTCTTCTTCTATAACGTGATCCGGTCGCTGCGGTCCGGCCCGCTTGCGGGCGATGACCCCTGGGACGCCTGGACCCTGGAGTGGAGCACCACCTCGCCGCCGCCCGAGTATAACTTCGAGACGATTCCGGTAGTTCGCAGCAGCCGACCTTTGTGGGATTTGAAACATCCGAATGATCCTGACTGGAGGTACGGGTAGCGATGGCATACACAGCCTCACCTCCGCTCGACGCGACAACTGCCGCAACGGAGTGGAAACCACCGGACCGCGGTACAGTCGGCATTGCCTCATTCATCGTGGCCGAGACCGCACTGTTTGCGATCTTCGTCGCGGCGTATCTCTTTTACCTTGGTAAGAGCCTGAACGGGCCGTATCCGCGGGACGTGCTCACCGTGCCTGTCACGGCGACCATCTGTCTGCTGTCAAGCAGTGGAACCATTGTCATGGCCGAGCGCGCCCTGCAACGGCATCAGACCGGGCCGTTTCGTCTGTGGTGGATGCTCACCACTGCGCTGGCCGCCATATTTCTGGTAATGACGGGCATGGAGTGGTGGAAGCTGATTCGACACGACCATCTGACTGTGTCCACAAACTGCTTCGGGTCCACTTACTACGGGCTCGTGGGTCTGCACGCCAGCCACGTGATTGTCGGGCTGTTTTTTTTGACGCTTGTTTTGCTGGTGAGCTTTCGCGGCTTTCCGATAACTACTCAGGAACGCAGAATCAAATTGCTGTCCTGGTACTGGCACTTCGTGGATGCCGTCTGGGTAGTCGTATTCACCGTAGTCTATGTGATCGGAAGGTAGGAGAACAAATGACGGAAGAACCGAATGGTGAAGCGGAGGAACTGACCGGAGACGCTGCTATAGAAATGCCTGCTCCAAGCTACTGGCCGATGGTGCTGGCTTTCGGGCTCGCACTCTTGTTTGCCGGTGTTCTCACGCACTACATGGTCGGCATCGCAGGCCTGCTCATCTCCGTGCGCGGCGCACTGGGCTGGTGGCATGACGTGATCCCTGCCGAGAGCCATGAACTTGTTCCTGTTGATCCCGCGTTGCGACCTGCGCCGATCGAAGCCGAAGCAAGGTCAGTTGTTCGTCTGGAAGTGGGCCAGCACAGACATCGCATCAGTGTTCCGGAAGAGATTCACCCGTACTCTTCGGGAATTTGGGGCGGACTTTGCGGCGGCGCCGTGATGGCGCTGCTGGCCTGTCTGTATGGGTTGATCGCGCAGCACAGTATCTGGTACCCCGTGAATCTGCTTGCAGGCGTAGTGCTCCCCTGGATGGGCAACGCCGGGCTGGAGCAACTCCGCGCATTTAACGCGTGGGGCTTTGCGGCGGCGCTGGCGGGACATATCACTATATCCATTCTGGTGGGCATTATCTATGCCGCCATTCTGCCCATGTTCCCTAAGTACGCGCCGTTCTGGGGAGGCATCCTTGTGCCCCTG
>JAUZEU010000316.1 GCA_030838885.1 Bryobacterales bacterium
ATTCACCAGAATGTTGGTCGGTTTCAGGTCGCGATGGATAACCAGATTGCGGTGCGCGTAGGCTACGGCTTCACAAACTCTGCGGAAAAGCTCGCAGCGGGCATCCACACTAAGCCGGTGAGTTTCGCAATATTCGTCGATCGGCGTGCCCTGAATGTATTCCATAACAAAATAGGGGATACCTTCTTCAGTGGTTCCGCCATCCAGCAGTTTTCCGATATAAGGATGGTCGAGGTTGGCCAGAATCTGGCGCTCGCGCAGGAAGCGCTCTACGGCTCCGGGCGTGTCCATGCCCCGGCGAATGAACTTCACGGCAACTTTTCGGCTGAACTGTTCGTCGGCCCTCTGGGCAAGGTAAACCGCGCCCATACCGCCGTGACCCAGGGATTCGGTTATCTGGTAGGACCCCACGCGGGCACCCAGCATTCCTTCGGTGTGGAAAAACGCCGCTGCGCCAGCCTCCACGATTCGACCCAACGGCCCGGTGTTGCCGGAATCGAAGGCAAGGAGAGAATCTACCTCCGCGCGCAGTCCGATCTTGCCTCCACAGGATCGGTGCAGAAATGCATCACGCTCATTGGCGGGTATCTCTGTTGCGGCAAGGAAAATATCTTCGACAATTTTCCAGTCGTTCATTGATTGATGGCCATGATGCTTCTATGTAGTGTGCGAATTCGTCCTGCTGTTAACAAGTCCTCAAAAGATAACCGGGCAGACAGCGCCTGCACGCAACCGGCTCATATTATTGAAGACTGTTAAGGATTCACACCTGAATGGACACCCACACAAAGAGAGTAGCCGTTGTGCAACTGGCAGGCAATCTCTTCGACACCGCTTCCACGCTTAAGGACGTCGAAAATCACTGCCTGGAAGCCAACGCCAAAAGCGCGCAACTCGTTGTATTTCCGGAGGCTTCGCTGGGCGGATATCCCCAAGGCATTACGTTCGGGGTTGCCGTAGGCATGCGAACTCCCGAAGGCCGTGACTGGTTCCGCCGCTCCTGGAACGGTGCGATCGACGTACCCGGGCCGGAAACGGAGCGCCTCCAGGAACTCGCTGACGCACTCAAGCTAATCATCGTGATCGGTGTACTTGAGAGGGTAGGCGGCACGCTGTCTTGCAGTGCGCTAACGTTTCTGCCACTGGCAGGAGGCGCATCTCCGGCAATTCATCGCAAGCTGATGCCTACGGCGGCCGAGCGTTTGATCTGGGGTTTCGGCGACGGTTCCACTATGCAACCCGTCCAGAGCACAATCGGCCGCCTTGGATGCGCCATTTGCTGGGAGAACTATATGCCTGCCTACCGGTTGTATCTGTACAGCCAGGGAGTGGAAATCTGGTGCGCGCCCACGGTGGACGACCGCGAAATGTGGCGCGCCTCCATGCGTCACATCGCGTACGAGGGCCGGTGTTTCGTGCTCAGCGCCTGCCAGTTCATGACGAGGGCCGACTACCCTGCCGACTACAATCCGCTCCAGGGCAATGATCCGGATACGGTCATCATCGGTGGCGGCAGCGTGATCGTTTCTCCCGCCGGAGAGATTCTCGCCGGACCTCTCACGGGACGCCCGGGCCTGCTGCTGGCGGACCTCGATCTGGGGGAGATCGCGAAAGGGAAGTTCGACCTTGATGTAGCAGGTCACTATTCCCGTCCCGACATCTTCTCCCTCGAAGTGAACACGCGAGCGCAGACCCCCGTCAGAATCATCTGAACCGTGAGTCCGCTGGAATTATTTGTTATGCGTGAGGCGATCGTAAATAAAACCAGCACCGCCGCCGCTCGCCGCGCCTATTGCGGCACCCTTGCCACCACCAGCCAGAGCCCCGATGACCGCGCCCGCCGCAGCAGTTCCAGCTACGATCTCGACCGAATGGGTTTTGCTGCGTCCGCGTTTGCGGCCACGCGTATCGGTGTAATATTCCTGCTCCTGATACACCCGCCGCGGTGCGGACTGCTGTATTACTGGCTGCACGATTTCGTCCTGACGGACATAAACGGGCCGCACACGGCTGGGGTAATAGCCATCATTTGAATAGACGGGCTGCGGAACAGGAGCAGAGACCGTGTAGTTAGTCCTCGAGCCACTGTACTGAGCGCTGCCCCCCTGAGATTGCGGGTCATACTGGCCATTCGCGCCATACACAGAGGATGAGTTGGCTGCCGGGCTGAGCAACATGCTATCTGCCGGACGGTCATTCTTACGCATCCAGCCGGCGATTCCGACACCGCAAACTGCGACAAAAGCACCGATTATCACGAGACTTCTTGTACTTGGCATCAACATATCGCTACTACTTGCTTGTTGAGGGCCAAACGGTGGCCATCCACGTGCATGGGCAGTGGCACTATGCGTTCGTCAAAACTATTGCTCCTGTTTCCGATTCCTGTGTTGCTGCTATGCTCCTGCAGCAAATCAGGTAAGTCCTTACATCCTGTGCTCATCGGCGGAAGGTATGGCTATATCAATCACTCGGGGAAGCTGGCAATTCAGCCACAGTTCGACAACGCCGGAGAATTCTCAAACGATCTCGCGCCAGTGCAGGTCGGTCCGAAATGGGGTTATATCGATCCTTTGGGCAAACTGGCCATTGCTCCGCAGTTCGACCTGGCGGATCCGTTTTCAGCCGATGGCCTTGCAGTAGTGGGCCTGGCCGGGAAACTGGGGTACGTCAACAAGAGCGGGCAGGTCGTCGTGAATCCTATCTATGCAGGTGCGGGACAGTTTGGCGACAGGCTGGCGCCTGTGTCGGTGAACGGACGCTGGGGCTACATCGATCAAAAGGGTGCCATGGCCATCAACCCGCAATTCGACCAGGCATCGGCCTTCTCAGAAGGCCTCGCCGCCGTGCGCATCGGAAATCTGAACGGGTATATCAATAAGAGCGGCAAAATCGAGATCAATCCGCAGTACCAGGTGGCCGGAGATTTCCGCGATGGCCGGGCCGCAGTGAAGACCGG
>JAUZEU010000356.1 GCA_030838885.1 Bryobacterales bacterium
CCATCCCACGCTGACGCGAAACTGCGCCGCCAGTTCGGGCAAACTGCCTTCACCAGCCTGATGCGCTTCCAATAACTTACGCCGCAAATCGTCTGAGTAGGCTCGCGCTATCTGGTCGGCGGCGGAAAATATCCAGGAGCAGATTAGAGTATATAAGAAACTGCTCTAGCGCAGGTTCCGGTACACCGACTCCTCGAAGCCACGCAGCGTCCGTATGGCCCCCTCGTCATAAAACGGCAGCACCTGCATCAACTGAATGCCGCCGATCTGCTTCACCGGATCGATCCAGAACTCCGTGTTGAAGAGGCCGGCCCAGCTCATGCTCCCCGCGCTGCGGAACTTTGCATCCTGCGGATCGTCTGTTTTCGCCGCGATCTGAAAACCGAGTCCGAACTTATCGTGCCCCGCGCCGAGAGGGAACGGCCTGGTGAGCGATTTGTCAGCATCGGGCTGCAGTTCCACAAAGACCGATCCGATATTGTTCTCCCCCATCATCTTCACCGAGCTCTCGCTCAGGACCTTCACCGGTCCCAAAGAGCCGCCATGAATAAGCATCCGGATGAACTTCCCATAGTCGTCCACCGTCGAGTAAAGGCCGCCATCCCCACCGAACGGCGCTCTCGGCGTGGACGGAATCTTCGTCCGGCGCTCCTCCTGCAACAAGCCATTTACGCGCCGGTGCAGCGTCGGCACGCGGGCCTGTTTGGAAAGGGGTACCGCATAAGACGTGTCGACCATTCCCAACGGCTGGAAAATGCGCGCCTGAAACCAGGTCTCCAGCGGCTGGCCGGTAATCTTCTCCACGATCATGCCGAGCACGCGGGTGCTTGGGCCATAACTCCATTTATCGCCAGGATCGCTCAGCAGCGGCAGTTCCCATTCGTCCTTCTTTGTCGCCTGTGTGAGCCGGGCCTCGATCGGATTTGCGAATGGATAGGCAATACCGGACGTATGCGTCAGCAGATGCCGGATCGTCATAGGCCGCCTCGCCGGCCGCGTTTCGTACGTCCCATCCTTCTCGTTGAACTTCGTAAGAACCCGAAGATCGTTGAATCCCTTCAGATACTTCGAAACAGGATCATCGAGCTTAAGCTTGCCCTCCTCGGCCAGCATCATGACAGCCACAGACGTCACCGGCTTGGTCATGGATGCGATCGAAAAGATAGCATTCGATGGCATCGCTGTGTTGTGCGCGACGTCGAGTCGGCCGGCTGTGCCTTGGTAGAACATGCCGTCACGGCCCACCACCGCCGCGACAACGCCCGGCGTGTCGCCGCGAGCGACCGCATCACTCAACTGGCGGGACAGCGCTGCCTTACCCGCCTCTGAAAACCCGGTCGTCTGAGCTGCCCCCGGAAGAACCACCCATCCGGCAAGGGCGAAGAACGCGGCGGGGGCCGCTTTGTGCAATGTCATAACCGCCGTAGTGTACACCGAAAAAGAACCGGAGCGTCACCTGTCGTCCGGCACAGTCGAACAGCATGTCGCCTGGCGCGCGACGCATACATTCGCGATACCGCGATCCCGGCGAACATGAAACCCTATAACCGCGATGACGACCGTGCCAAGCAGGATCGAGGTCGGCAATTCGGGTACAGTGCAATCCGTAACCACCCGGATCGCGTCGTAACCAAGTATCTTTTCGGGCGTCATCACCAGAACGGTCTCTACATCAGGACAGATAGTAGTCGCGAAATGTGCGTGGAAGTGGCGCCACTGATAACCCGGCGTTGTTGCCGGCGGGCCGGTATCAGGCGAGTCATCGGTTTCCGCTGGTAGCAGTTTCCATGCTCCACTCAGAGGATCGTTGACCGCCGGCGTTGGAAGTCTCGTACTGGCATCGCTCGTGAGATAAATGACATCGATGATGAGCTGCTTGGACAGATCTTCCTCAATATTTGGAACCGTTATCCGCAGGTCTCCAATGATAAAGCCAAGTACACCTTGTCTTCCCTCCGCCATACCTGCCCACCCAAAGCTCCCGATCGGGTCCAGCGTTGCCATACCGGCTGGATTCTCGCTGATATCGGGCGGGATCGGTGCAGGCCTGGGCCTTCCTCCACCCGGATCGGGAATTGGATCCGGGGGAGGATTCGTAAACCGCCATGTTTGATCTGTGTGAGTCCCTTGTATGTCCGATCCGGCGCAAGGCCGTCCGCATATCTGCGTAATCACCATAAACGTCACGCCGAGGCAGACCAACCGTGACTTCATTACCTTGACTCCATAGCACTGCGCCTGATCCATCGGAGTCCCGCACAACCCAATGTGATCAGAAACAGCGTGGATGGCTCAGGGATACCCGTAACCGAAGGCTGGGCGACGAGCTCGATGTTTACGTTATTCGGATTCAGCAGTCGAAGCCCGGTGAAAGAGATATCTGTTGGGAAAGTTAAAGTGCCACCCGCAGGAATCGTTCTCAGAAAGGTGAACGCCTGCCCTATCGTGAGAGAAACGCCGATGCTGAATTCCAGTTCGCCATCGGGTACAACGCTTATATGGAAATCGCTCCAATCGACTCCGGTTCTGTTTAAAGCCGAAAACGTCACAGCCAAAGGGAATGCTGTGGGTGGTCCAAAGGAGAACCGTTGAGCCTCGAGACCCTCAAACGTTGCGCTGATCTCTATAGGCTCAGCCCAGGCAGAACTCGGGCACATGAGAACTGCGAGCGGAAGGCAGGTCCGAAATTTCATGGCTCTACCACCCCCAATACTGGGTCTGATTACCCGCCCTGTCAAGCAGTTCATCGTCTCTGAGCGTGCGTTTCAGCAGACCGGTCAGAGCATGGCGCCCGCGTAGATCCCTCTCATTCCACATCGCCCTTTGCCGTTGGTGTTACAGTCTTACTGTTGTGCCCCAGTTCGTGATCGAACGCGAAA
>JAUZEU010000381.1 GCA_030838885.1 Bryobacterales bacterium
ATTACTCACGGGCGCGGTGACCGCAATGGCGGCAGTTGGCGCGGCGGGCTCCGCCCAGGCGAAGGGGAAGACAGAGAAGAAAGTCATCCGCAGCGGACCGAAGCCCCCCGAGCCACCGTTGTTTTCGGGTACGGTGCAGTATGGAAACCTGCTGTTTCTGTCAGGAGTCGGGTACCACAAAGAGGGAGATATCACGGTCCACACGGAAGCGGTGCTAGCCGACATCAAGAAGCAACTGGAAGCGGCGGGTTCTTCGATGGAGAAGGTCCTGAAGTGCACAGTGTATCTGGCCGACGGGAAGGATTACAAAGCGATGAACGATGTTTTCCGGGGCAAATTTGGAGACGATCCGCCTGTTCGGACGACGGTAGCTGCCGCGTGGATTCCGGGAAATTCACTGGTTGAGATCGACGTGATCGCATACGTCTGAGGCGTAAGTATGGACCGGCGTACGTTCCTGACGCTCAGCGCGACTGCTCCGGCACTGGCTGCGAGCCTTCCCGAGGGCTTGCCGAAGTATCGGGTGGTATCTCAGTACAAAGCTGCGGCGGTGCCTGGCATGCCCGGCCGGTTTGCAGGTCAGGTGGTGCGGGTGCGCGCGGACTCGGCAATCAATACGGCGACGGAAAAGATCAGCGTCCCGGTCATTCAGGAGATGGTTACGCAGGGCATGACCCGGCTGACAGGGCTCGCCGATGCACGTGATGCCTGGAGGTCATTTTTCGAACCCGCCGATGTGGTTGGGATCAAGGTGAACTGCTCCGGAGCGCCGCAGGTGATGTCGAGTCCTGAGGTGGTGGCCGAAATCGTTCGGAACCTGATGGCGGTGGGCGTTCCGGCCAGGCAGATCTGGATTTATGAGCGATTTCCAGATCAGATGGCGACCGTGAAGTATCAGCATTACGTTCCCGCCGGTGTCCATGTCGATGGGATCGAAAAATCGCGGGGGTCGGTGCTGGGTTACGACCCGGCGACCTATGTGGAAGTGGATTTCTTTGGCGAGGACGACACGCGGTCCATGCTGGTACGCCATGTTTCGGAGCGGTTCACGAAGATCATCAACGTTCCGAATATGAAAGACCACGGAGCGGCTGGTGTTACGGGCTGCCTGAAGAACATTGCGTACGGCAACTTTTCAAATGTGGCGCGTTCGCACCAGTTCGCGAAGACGAATACGCTGTCTTTTATCGGCACGCTGGCGTCAACGGAACCGCTGCGGTCGAAAACGGTGCTGAACATCATGGACGGGATGCGGGGTGTCTGGCATGGCGGACCATTTCTACATGAGAAGCGGTTTCGATTTTATCCGAAAGAGATGATGTTCGGGACGGACCCGGTGGCGATAGACCGTTTGCTGCTGGACGTGATCGAGACGAAGCGGAAGCAGGAAAACGCAATTTCGGTTTGGGAGCGATCTTCGCAGCACGTACACCGGGGTTTTGAGAACGATCCCAATGCGAACAACTTTGTTCGCGAGCCAGGGCACATCGAGTTCGCCGCGGGTATGGGGCTGGGAACCTACGATGTGAAGCAAATCATCGAGAAGGCTGTTCAGGTTTGATGCTGCTTCTGGCGGCTGCGGCGTTGCCGGTCTTATTGGGGCGCCAGCCTCCGCCGGCCGGATGCGTGTCTGTGTCCAGCCCCAGCGTGAATATGCGCGCCAACGTGGCACGGGCTACATCCAGCCCGTGGGTAGACTCGAACGCGTGGCGGTTCCTGCGCAATCCCCGGGCGGAATTCTGCATAGACTCGCCGGGAAAGCAGAGCGCGCTCGCGGCAGCCGAAGCCTTCGCTTACGGCGTCACGGCTTTCATCAAGACCAGCGAGGAGGGCGTGCAGTCCTTCCATAAAATGCTGAGCTTCCTGAAGGGTCTCGCGGTTTTGGATTTACCCGCGATGGCGAATATCGGAATCGTCGATGACGGAACCGCACAGGCGGGGGAGTTGATGAACCTGCTTTCGCGGCGCAATCTGCTTTATCGGGTTGTAAAGGGCGCGGACCCGGGGTTGGCCGTCAACGTTTCGAAGATCGAGTGGGGAAATCCGAGTAAGCAGGCATATGCAATTCGGCAGCAGGTGGGCGATGACAAACGCCTGCTGCGTTTGTACGGAAGCGAGGTAGTCCTGGGGCGGTTGACAGGAAATGGAACCCGGGTCCAGGTACACCTGATCAACTACTCACAGCGTCCGGTTACCGGATTGAGAGTGCGGGTTTTGGCCAATTACCCGCACGCGGAAGCTCATATTTTCGGTATTCAGGACCAGAAGCTAATCGATTTTATAGCCGACGCGGAGGCTACGGAATTCACTTTGGCTAGCTTAAATGAGTACGCCGTGATCGATTTGACTCGCTGAGTGTTCCCTCGGTCTACTCAGTATCGAGCGCCGGGTCTCTGGGCGGGTATTCCAGTGGTACGTCATCTGCCAGCTGTTCGTGAGTGCGAACCTCTTTGGTGTCGACCTCAGGTCTTTCTATACCGCTGACCGCTTCGGCTTCAAAGTACTGCCCTTCCTGGAGCAGTTCTGTTACGCTTTCCGAGCCTGCCACTTCGTCTTCCGAAAGGCCCATGTCGTCGCCGGACTGGCCGGCGGAACCGGGCGTCGGACGCCGTTTCGGGTACTCGGGGCTGTAGGTTCTCAGGGTTGGATCATCCGGTTCTTTCATGCAGGTTCTGCTGCACGCATGTGGCCAGTCAGCAGGCGGGCGACGTGTTTGGCTAAGATGTCGCACTCGACGTTTATATGGTCGCCCGGTTTCCGGAAGGCTAAGTTGGTGACTTGCGTCGTGTGGGGAATAATGGCGATTTTCACCGTGCCATTTTCCACGGCCGCTATGGTCAGACTGATGCCGTCGAGACAGACCGAGCCTTTGTAGACCATGAACCGATCCAGGTCCTCGGGGATTCGGACCACCAGTTCGCCGTTTTCCCATGACTCGATGACTCCCGTGCCATCCACATGGCCCTGCACGATGTGGCCGCTCAGCCGGGTTTGCAGCATGAGGGGACGCTCCAGGTTGACCGGATCGCCGGGCCGGAGGTCTCCGAGATTGGTACGGTTGAGAGTTTCGGGTGCGAGGTCGGCACTGAAACCATCGGCACGGAGTTCAACGGCGGTCAGGCAAACTCCGTTTACAGCGATGCTGGCACCCATGGTCATGTCGCTCATGACGAGCTGGCAGTTGACAGAGAGATGTCCGTTTTCGCAGACAGAAACTTCGCCCAGTTCTTCTATGATGCCGGTGAACATTTGATATATGCCTCTACCGCGAATTCGTCAGGTGGTATGGGGTGGAGAGTGGTGCGTTCGAGGAGGATGGCGTCCATGCGGCGCAGGCGGCCGGCGCCTCCGACCATGGGCAGCGATTCCATGCCACCGAGGATTTTGGGAGCGTAATAGAGGAAGACTTTATCGACAGCGCCCGTTTCGAGCGCGGCCCAGTTTACTTTGCTGCCCGCCTCAACCATGACATTGAGGCACTGTCGCTGGCCGAGGAGGGAGATGACGTCGCGGATGTCGACACGGCCACGGGGTCCGTCGAAGATGCGCACTTCGGCGCCTTTGTTCTCGAGGGCGCGCCGGCGCTCGGGAGAGGCTGCAGAGGTGGTGGCGATGAGGAGGTCCGCATCGGCGGAGGTGACAAGTCTGGAATGGAGTGGCAGACGGAGGGTGGAATCAAGGACGACGCGGAGGAGTTTGCGGGCGCGCGGCAGACCGCTGCGGTCGGTCAGGAGCGGGTCATCTGAAAGGGCAGTGCCGATGCCGGTAACCATGGCGTCAGTTGCATGCCGTAGTTCCTGCACATGGGCTCGGGCACGTTCGCTGGTGATCCAGCCGGAGTTGTCTTCCGGCGCCGCGATTTTGCCGTCAAGCGTGACGGCGCACTTGAGAGTAACCAGAGGGCGGCCGGTGCGCATGAAGTGGATAAAACCTTCATTGAGCTTTTCGGCTGCGGCCTGATATTCGGGGGATGCGACGACTTCGATTCCTGCGGCTTGAAGGCGGCGAACACCTTCCCCCGAAACCAAAGGGTTGGGGTCGCCCGAGGCGATCACGACTTTGCCGACTTTGGCGGCGACGAGGGCGTCGGCACAAGGGCCAGTGCGCCCGGTGTGGGAGCAGGGTTCGAGGGTGACGTAGACAGTGGCCCCGGCTGCAAGTTCACCGGCTTCTTCGAGAGCCAGAACTTCGGCGTGTTTGATGCCGTTCCAGGTGTGAAAACCGCGTCCGACGACCACGCCGTTGCGTACGATGACGCAGCCCACCATCGGATTGGGCGAGGCGAGCGCAATGCCCTGCCGGGCCAGCGACAGGGCTTGGTTCATGTAATCGGGCGTCATTTGGAGGAGAAGAGGGAGTCGATGAATTTATCGGGATCGAAGGGAAGCAGGTCATCGACTTTTTCACCAACTCCAATGAAGCGAATGGGAAGGCCGAGTTCGCGCGCAATGGCGACAATCACGCCACCTTTGGCCGTACCGTCGAGCTTAGTCAGGACGATGCCGGTTACACCGGACGATTCGGTAAATTTGCGGGCCTGTTCGAGGCCGTTCTGGCCGGTGGTGGCATCGAGCACCAGGAGCACTTCATGGGGTGCGTCCGGGATAATTCGGGCGGCGGTGCGGCGCATCTTCTCGAGCTCGAGCATGAGGTTAGTCTTAGTCTGGAGGCGCCCGGCGGTGTCGATGATGACGTAGTCGACCCCGCGGGACTTGGCCGCCTGGAGTGCGTCAAACATAACGGCGCTGGGGTCGGCCCCGGTGTTCTGGCGGACGACCTGGGTGTGCGTGCGTTCGCCCCAGACTTCGAGTTGCTCGATGGCAGCCGCGCGAAAGGTGTCAGCGGCGCAGAGGAGGACGGAGTGGCCGTCGTTCTTGAAATGTGCGCAGAGCTTGCCGATAGTGGTGGTCTTCCCTGCCCCGTTGACGCCGACGAGCATGATGACTGCGGGCGGCTGGGCGACTGAGGCAAGTGGGCGGTGGTTGGCCTGGAGAACTTCCAGGAGGTATTCGCGGATGAGACCGCGCAGTTCCGTGGCGTCGCCGACGAGTTTGCGGTCGACGCGTTCGCGGATACGGTCGAGGATTTCTTCCGTGGTAGCTACGCCGATGTCGGCGGAGATAAGGGTGTATTCCAGTTCTTCGAGGAGGTCCGCATCAATAGCTTTCTTGCCGGAAAGAACATCCTCGATGGCGGAGACGAGGCCGTCGCGGGTCTTCTGGACGCCGGATTTGAGCTTTTCGAGTAGCGTCGGCTCCTGTTCGACGGAACCGAAAAGGGTTTGAATCATAGGGTTGTTTTTAGGGTACCAGTGCGGACAAGGGGTATTGGAGATAACGGCAAGCGGCGCGTGACACACGCGTATTCCGCCGCCTTTACTGCGTAGGGCGGTATTTTTTACGGGTCGGAACGCACAGAGCGTAAGTATGGGCCGGCTAACCTCTGCAGAATGCTTTGCGGACTTCTGGCCGCCAAATTGCCCATCTCTCATATTTGGATCGGGCATGAGACCAGAGCGGCATTCAGCATCTACTTTACTCAGCAACGATGCCGATTCGGACAACCTCGTCTGCCGTTGGGAGGTGCCCGGCAGCGGGCTGCGGGTCGAGTTCGCTTCGGACGTCGTCCGGGACCTGCGGCAGGTGGCGATTCAGGCGTTTCTGGCTATTCCACGACGCGGTGTTGAGATTGGCGGATTACTTTTCGGTGAGGTGCGGCGGGGCTCTGTCTTTCACGTTACGGCATTCAGGGAAGTTTCATGCCAGCACAGCTTTGGCCCGTCATACACGCTGAACGATCTGGACCGTAAACATCTGGCTCAGGCGCTGGAACGTCATCAACAGGGCGGATCGCCGCCTGTAGTGGGTTTCTATCGCAGCTATACGGGCCCGCAAGTCCACCTGGACGAGGCCGATCAGGAACTGATTCAGACCTACTTCCCGAATCGTCCCTTTCTCTGGCTGCTGCTTCAACCGCTCTCAGTGGCCAAATGCCTCGCAAGCTTCAGTGTCTGGAATGAGGACGGGATTCTGCGGGAAGCGGTCGGAAGCGTGTTCCCATTTGATGCGGCGCAGATGGAACGTGGAGTAGCGGAAGCACCGGCCGAACCGCCGCCTCCGATTGCTCAACCTCCGATTGTTCAATCTCCGAAGATTGCTCCGCCTCCGATTCAGACGAGGGAAGAGTTGCCCCCTCGGCCGGTGGAGAAGCCACACTTCCGAGTGGAGCCGGAGAGCTTGCGTGAAAGCTTCGATGACAGCTTTCACGAGGGCGGCGGCAGGTCGCGAATCTGGATGGTGCTGCTCTTTCTTGCTTTGGTAGCCATTGCTTCAGCGACGGTGTACAAGCTGTGGGCGGTTCAGAGAGAGCCCCGCTGGGCAGGGATTCGTTTCGATGCGCGGATGTCCGGGGACCAACTCATGCTTAGCTGGGATCCGGCAGCCCCG
>JAUZEU010000402.1 GCA_030838885.1 Bryobacterales bacterium
AGCTATGAGACCAGAGAACGTCCAACCAGCCACGATGTGGTTCACGAGGCGGTTCTTCGAGTACTTCTGGGTTTCGTATTCGATGGCGGTGTTCCAGACCAGCGGCATATCATACGATGCAATCGACTTGCTGTTATTGCGATTGAACACGTCGTTTACGGTGCCGGACGGGTTGAGCAGCGACTTGCTCCAGGTGAACGCGGACATCACGCTGACACCGTGGTAGACGCGCTGCGTAACTTTCACCTGCAGCGAGTTGTACCAGCTCATGCCGAGCGGCGCCCAAGTGGTGGTGACGTTGCCATTGACCTGCGGAAACGGGCGGATCGCCTGCGCGACCGTCTGTGAACCGGGGAATGTGGAGTACGGCAGAGGAATGCCCGCGGCTTGGGCGACGGCACTGTCAGCGCGGGCGGTCAGGAGAGCCTGGCCAGCCGAAGAGGTCGGATCGATCTTGTACTTATTGAAGGTCGACTGCGGAATCGCGTTAATGTTGTTGAGGCTCGCGGCACTGAGCCAGGCGGCACGGTTGCCGACGTAAGAACCTTCGACAACGAGGCCCTTCCACACTTCGCGCTGCACACCGATGCTCCACTGCAGGATGCGCGGGGGCTTGGCGTTGCGGTCGAGAGTGTAGTTGAAGACGCCGAGAGAACCGGGGCTGCTGGGCGAAAGGCCAGGGTCGAGAGACGCCGTGTAGAGGTCTGCGTTGTTGTAGATCAGACCATTGCGCATCGTGACGGCAGGACTGCCAAAGCCGGTGGCGGTGTTTGTGAAATTGAGCTGATTAAAACCAACTCCGAGGGTTGCCTGATTCGTGATGTAGCTGTAAGTTGGAGGGGCACCGTAGCTGACTCCGAAGCCGGCACGGATGACGGTCTTGGTGTCGTACGAGTAGGCGACGCCGAGGCGGGGGCCGATGGCGAACGGGTAAGTGCTGGTGAAATTGCAGTTGCAACGACCCTTACCGTAGCCTTCGTAAACGTAGGCACCGGGGATGTTACCAACCGTTGGATTCGGAACTGTCGGCCCGAACATGCTGGTGCGGTAGTGAATTTCGTGGCCCTGACCCTCGTAGTCCCAACGCATGCCGTAGTCCAGCGTGAGCTTACGTGTGATCTTCCAGGTGTCCTGGAGGTAAACGCCCCACGCCTTCTTGCGAAGCTGCGGGTCCTGAATCGCGTTGACCGACGCGCTGTCCGCCTGACCGAGCAGAAAGCTGGCATAACCGAATCCGACGACACCACTGCCAAACGCAGAAGTCTGCGCATACGGCATCGCGGTCTGGTTGGTGCTGAAATTCAGAATGCCCTGTGAGCCGCGGGTGTTCTTATCAGCCCAGCTGTTCAGGCGGAATTCAGCGCCGGCCTTATAGGTGTGATTGCCGCGAATGTAGGTACCGGCAGCATTGGACGTGAACAGGCCATCGTAGTACTTATTGGCATTGCTCGGTCCGGGCGCCTGGCTCATACCGGCGTTGAGGGCACCGGAAAGGCCATTAATGCGGGGAAAGCCCGAGGGCGTGGTAGCGCTGCCTTTCCAGCCAAGCTGGCCGAGGCCGTCGTATCCGAGCGATTCCTGGGGCGAACTGTCGGGATTGTGAAAGTGCTGGAAGCCTACACCCAGGTGCAGCAGGAGGGTGGGGGTCAGCGACTTGTCATAGTTCAAACGAGCGGTGGTTCCATAGATCTCCTGCACACGAACAGCGGAGATGGGGAATGGCAGGCCGTCCGCATTCGTGAGCTGGCTGGTGGACTGCTTAGATAAGTAGAACGACAGGTGCGAGCTATCGGGCAAAACCTGATCGATCTTAACTGCCGGGATCTTCTGACGGCGGAAGTTCGGGTTATTCTGGGCCCAATTCTGAGTGAGTAGACCGTTGGTCGGATTCGGGATAAGAGCCTGAATTTTCAGCGAAACCGGATCCATAAGGCTGGTCGGAATGATGTTGCCCGGGAATACATCGGTGATGCTTCGGCCGTCGGTGGCGCTGATCGGGTGCGCCGAGAACGGATTGTAGATCGTGTTCTCCAGGATGGCGCGACCAGCGGCGTCAGTGCCAATGTTGCGGTTGGTCAGCAATTGGCTGAAGTCTCCGGCGCGCATCTGCGCAGTGGGGACGGTGAGGAACGTACCCGCCGCCTGCACGGTATTGCGATAGCTTTCCCAGTTGAAAAAGAAGAACGACTTGTTTCGGCCATCGTAGATTTTGGGAATCCAGACGGGCCCCCCGATGGTGCCGCCGAAATCGTTCTTGCGGCTGCGGGGACGAACATACGTAAACGGGCGTCGTGCATCAAGGGCTTCATTTGTGAAGTACTCGTAGCCTGAGCCGTGGAATTGGTTGCCGCCGGATTTGGTGGTGAAGTTGTAGAAGCCACCGCCAGCCTGGCCGAACTCCGCAGCGTAGTTGCTGGTTTGCAGCGAGAACTCCTGCACCATGTCGACCGAGGGGGCTGCCACCGTGGAGGTCCAGCCGGTGTCGTTGCCGCTGGTCGAATCCTGACCGTCGACCTGCACACGGAAACTGCCCGTTGGGAGGCCGTTGACGGCAGCGGTGTCACCCTGACCCAGAGCGTTGTTCGCGACACCAGGCGAAAGGATATTAAAGAGGTAAGGATTGCGGATATTACCGGTTCCACCACCGCCACCGCCAAAATTCAGAGGCAATTCGTTGATGGTTGCGCCGGTGATGATTGTGCTTTGCTCCGCAGTCTCTGTTTTGAGAATGGCGGATTCGGCAGTCACAGTCACGGTTTCGGACGTAGCGCCGATCTGCATGGCGATATCGATGCGGTTCGTGGTGGCAACCTGAACCAGGACGTTCTCCTGGGTGAACTTTTTAAAGCCGGTTACCTCGACGCTGACCCGATATCTGCCTACGGTGAGCGATGGAATGGTGTAGTTGCCGGTTCCCGTGGTGTTGGTTCGGGATTCCGTGCCGGTTTCTAAATTTGTGGCGATGACGCTGGCATTCGGGACAACTGCTCCCGCCTGATCCGTGACGGTGCCTGTGATGATACCTCTATCGTTTTGCGCGAAACAAAGCGTTGCAAACATGGCAGTTAGCGCGATGGTCTTCATTGACAGCATTTTGTTGATACTCTCCCTGAGCTTGGAGTGCAAAGACTCTGGCGTCCACAATATCACCGTTGGACCCACTGCGCCCCGGTCTAAAGATTGGCTTTCAACCAAGGTTGGCCAACCGTGGAGACCTTTTCCCGAATCTATCGGTCCCCTATTGGCCCTGAAGGGCCTTCTCGAGATTTTTCCGCGCCGCCGCCAGGCCCGGTTCCAGTCTGAGCGCCGCCCGGAATTGGCGCACAGCCCCAGCATGGTCTCCCAGTCGTTTCAGGACGGCTCCGAGGTTGTTGTGCGTATTTGCCAGCCCTGGGTTCAGCTCCAACGCCGCTTCAAGTTGTTGTCGCGCCTCCGTCAGCCGCGATTGCCCGGCCAGAGCGGTCCCGTACGCGGAATGCGCGTTGGCGTTCCGCGGATCGAGCCGCAAAGCGATTTCGAATTCGAAATCGGCCTCAGCCCAACGTTCTGTGCGCGCCAGCAGCGCTGCCAGATTCAGGCGAAAGGCGGCCAGTTCTGGACGAAGCCTGGTCGCTTCCCGGAATGCGCTTTCCGCCTCCTTGACGGCACCCGTTCTCAGCAGCGCTGTTCCCAGATTGTTGTGAAGCTCAGCGGCATCCGGCACCGCGTTAATGCCAGCGCGCAGGGTTGCGACGGCTTCCGCGTCTTGATTCGCGCGGGTTCTGACTTCGGCTGCGGCCTCGTAAATCGCGGCTTCCGCCGGTGCCAGCTCAAGTGCGCGAGCCAAGCTGGTAAGCGGGCTGGTCGAATCCACCAGCGCGAGGCCATAATATGATCTCCAGTTCATCGGGTCGCGCGCGATAGCGTCCTTGTAGCGCCCGGCCGCGCGGGCGAACTGACCCGATCGCCGGAGCGCGTCGGCCATTTCCAGGTAAGGTCCGGCGAGCTTCGGTTTCAGTCGGGCGATGGCGGCTTCCAGCCGAGTAATCCCATCGGCAACATTCGCCTGATCGCGGACCTGCGCGATCGCCAGGTAAAGCTCGAACTCCTTCACAGTGGCGCCGTCCCGCGGGTAGTAGGCGACCACCTCGCCCTTATAAGCTGGCCTGTTCAGGCCGTTGTATTCCACCAGTGGAGTAAGTCGGCCCCCAACGGGACGGCGGGCAATCAGATGGTCCGTCACCATAACGTGGATGGCGTCATCCGGGGTCCTCCGCTCCATGTGGCAGGACACGCAATCGGTTCCGCCGGGATGGCCTCGTTGAGTGAGGTCCGCGGTGGGATGGCAGCTGCTGCATACCTTCGCGTACCCTGCGGCGGAGCGTTTGCCTCCGTGCGGATCATGGCAGGTATTGCAGGTTAGCGCCTCGGCATTGGCCCGGTAGCACGCAGACTTGAACAAACGGTACGGCGCGCTGGAGAACTCGAATTTATCGTCGTAACCTGCGCCTGGCTTGTGGTCGAAGATGCGCGCGTAGTCGCTGAGAGGTTCGCCGGGGCGGTATGAAAAGACCTCGCGATCGTACCGGACTATCCTGCCAGGCAGCGGCAGATTAGTTGTCTCGAGGTGACATTGCAGGCACACCTCCATTTTGCCCGCGGACGACAGGCGGGCAGGGTTCAGAATGCTGCTGCGGCTTGCATTCGCGGCGTGTTCGCTACCTGGACCATGGCATCTCTGGCAATCGATACCGACAGCCCGGAGCTGTGTAGCACCGGGGAGCGGGTACGCGTTGTGGCAAAAAAGGCATTGCGGATTGACCTTCCGGCTGAAGCCTGCATGCTGTGCCACACCGAAGCCGGGGCTCATGTTCCAAAAGCCGTTCCCCTGTCCCGCATACCAGGAAACGGGAAGTTCCACCAGGCCTCCGCTGGCATCCCGGCCGAAGTAGCTCTTCGAGTGCTCACCCGAGCCGAACCGGAATTCGATTGCCTTCTCCGCTACGTTAGCCACACCGCCGCCGAAGCCCATTTGCTCGCGCCGCAGCTTCGGGGTTCCGCTGGCAATATCAACCCGGAAAGTATCACCTGAAGGCTCGTGGACGAAAGGACGCTGGTTGAGGCGATCGAACTCTGTCCCAGCTGCCACCTTGGCGAACGAATTCGCCATTCCTGTTGTGGACCAGCGCTCCGCAATTTCGCGGTGACAAGCACTGCAGCGGGCCGAATCGACGTACGTGGGCTGAGCGCGAAGAGCGAGCGCGATTACGAAAAGTGCGGCTGGGAGGCGGAGGTTCAAAGCGACTGAGCTGATTATAGAAGGCCCTCCTCGGGGCGGGACCATCTATCAACCTGTTCCGGGCGTTTGGTCGAGAGCCGGCGACGTAGGCAGGCGGTGAATGCGCACTCCGTGTCCGCTGGCCGCGCTCAATTTTGGTTAGCTCTGAAATTGCTGCAGTCCAAGCCGCTCTGGAACCGCAGATGACAGCTACCTTACGAATTGAAGCGTGCGCAGCAACTCCTGCGTGCGCAGCAACTCCTGTAAGACGGGCTGTGCGGCACGCGCCTGAGCCTCAGGAGTGATGAAGATAAGGTAGAACCGCCCTGATTGGTCGCAACGGTCACGAGCTGATCTGATTCCTGGCCGCCAAACGGTGAATCACTCACCAGACGTGTGAGCAATGCGTTGTAACCATCCACGCTGAGGCGCTGCGCGCCCGACGAAACACTGAGATTGGGATTCTGCCAATGTAAGCGCGAGATGAGATCGTTTGTGTCCCGATCCCGCCAGGACACCTGCCAGAGCTGCCGGCAGCGAA
>JAUZEU010000408.1 GCA_030838885.1 Bryobacterales bacterium
GAAGGTTTAGGATCGATCGGCGGGATTCGCCGCGTACGGCTGGCCAATTTCGCGTTGGGCAGTTTTCCTGGCGACCAGTCTGTCTACCAGGTCGAAGTACTCATGTTGTCTGACTTCCCAGTTATTCTGCTTAATAAATTCCAGACCAGCGCTCCGTAACCGGTTCCGCCTGGGCGCATCGTCCATCACTCGCTGTATGTTTGCCACCAAATCCGGTACGTTGTCGGATTCGAAAAACTGAACCAGACTGTCGTCGAAATAGAACTGATCGATGGTGGTTCTCGATATGACCACCGGAACACCCATGGCCATGAATTCCATAATCTTGGTGCTGAAGGCCTCATTACCGAATGAGTTCTTTCGCTTGGGCACGATTCCCAGGTCCACATTTGCCATGGTGGCGGCCACCTGTTCCATCGGCACCAGGCCAACCAGCCGAACGCGATCCCCCAGATCGGCCTGCTGAATCATGGTTTTCAGTTTTTCGCGATCGGGGCCGTCGCCTATGATCAGAAGTCTGAGGTGGGGCGCCGTCTGGCGCATGGCCGCCACTGCCTCGATGGCAAGGTCCAGCCCCTGATGGGAATTCAGCGTCCCGGGGTAACACATCAGAAACTCGGATGTCACAGGGCTCGTACGCGGCCGGGGACAGAAGAGATGAGGGTCCGGGTAGTTGATAATGACCGTACATTTCTCCGGACTGACCGCACGCTGGATCAACTTCCTGTGCCAGAGGTGATTCGCGCTGATCGCATGGTCGGCGTACGCGATCGACATTTTTTCGATGAGAAGCAGCAGCCGGAAAGCCATGGAGCGTTCGGCCCGTTTGAACTTACTCGCGTAGAGCTCCGGAACAAGATCGTGAATGTCCAGAATCACCTTCGCCCCCATCAGTTTCGGGATTGCGGTCGCGAAGACCTCAAAATCGGGAATCGAGTGAACATGGATCACATCGTAGGGCCGCCCGAAATGGCGAGCTGTGAGAGCCAAGGCGGAGCGCACGAAGAAGAGAAGCAATTTCAAAAGATAAGCAAGAGGGTTTTGTTCGTTCCTCTGCCGCTTCTGAATCCGGTATACGTTCACGCCGTTGACAACCTCGTGCGCGGGCTTATTGTCCTGCCGCAGTACGATCGCATCGACCTGCTCGCCGCGTCGCGCCAGCGCCTCGGCATAGCGGCGAACGCGGTTGTCCGAATCGTAAAACGTATACGCAAGCATGCAGACCGTCATTTCATGACCTCTTTCAGTGGTGATCCCGCCGGCCGGCCGAGCAGGTCTTTTAAGCGTTGCCTTTGTTCGCGCCGCAGAAAGTCGACAAAGTCGTCCGGGGCTAACAGAGGTGCCCGGCGCAGGCAGGAACTCCAGTAGCCGTAGAACCGGACCGCCGCGCCGAGAACATGAGGCGATTCGCGCAGTCTGCGGCCGCACTTCAAAATCTCGAACAGGAACAGACTGCCCACCGAATGGTCCATCCGGCCCTGCCGCAGTCGCCCCCGCAGAATCCCCTCTGCACCGGCCGTTGGTCGATAGTGGTGAACGGGCAGATCAGGAAGGGTCTTCACCTTCCACCCGAACTGGCGGGCACGGACCTCCGCGATCCAGTCGGGTCCGCCATAGGCCATCGGCACATATGGCCGTACCGAGTCAAAGCAGGACCGCCGGAACAACTGCACGGCGTGCGCCACTGATGATGGGGAGGTCCCCAAACGATTCTGGAATACTCCGTTCTTCTGCTCCTGAATGCTCCCGCCGGCAAGGCCCAGATTGCTATCGCGGATAAAGGCCTCGAGCAAGCGCTCGAAGTAGTCCGGGCCGAACCGAATGTCGGCATCCAGATTTCCGATGAAGTCGAAATCGAGTGCTTCAAGCAGCCGAAAGCCGGTGTTGATGGCAAATACCTGAGCAGTAAAATTGCGGGGGTGCTCTTCGGTAATGCGATGGAGCACGATAAACGGGTATTGCCGAGCGTAATCCAGGACTATCTCGTCGGTACGGTCCGTGGAGGCGTCACTGACGATGATCCACCTGAGCGGGTGAACGGTCTGGGCAACAACGGACTGGATAGTTCTATGAATAAATTTCTCCTCGTTGTAAGCTGCGGTGACAATCACGTAGCTGCCAGGGGCTGGGCAATGCGAATTCGGATTCATAACTTTTTCCAGCGGAATGAACTCAGGTAGTCTCAAGCTTTCACTTCAAGTCCAGCCATCCATTTGAGAAACGCCCAACTGCGCCGCTTCTTCGCTGCCGCTTCAGCCAAATTGCCGACTTTGAGTAACGATGCCGCCGAATAGCAGACCAGGCGCAGGGCATGCTGGACACAGACGACCGTACAATTGAGGCTTCTTTCCAACAGCCCGTGGTGCTTTCTCCAATACTGCAGATTGGCCCGCTGCATCTCGATATAGAACCGCACCGGCGCGGCGCTGGAACTCGCGCCTCCATAGTGCAGCGCCTTCGCATCGGCAAAAAACACGACGCGCCAGCCCGATTGCCGGAACCGTTTACACCAGTCGAGGTCCTCTCCGTAGATAAAGAAGCGCTCGTCCAGCAGGCCGACCTGCTCCAGCGCTTCACGGCGAACCATCCAGAACCACCCGTTCAGGACCTCGACGTCGGCAGTCTGATCGTGATTGAAATCCGCCATCATCTGCCCGTTGAAGGCGCGGGAGAGCAGCGGGATCCGGTCGGCAGCCAGTGCCCGCCCAATCGAATTCCGGAAGGATGGCAGTCTCATGCTGGAACGACGCACCGCCCCGTCCGGCCCGACCATCTGCGGGCCTAACAGCCCAATATCGGGATTTGCCTGCATGTATTCCAGGAGGCGACGCAGACACCCGCGCGGCACCACCACGTCAGAGTTGATGAGGCAGACGTAATCGCCCCGGCTGGCGCGAATTCCGGCATTGTTGGCTTTCGCAAAGCCGAGGTTTTCTGTATTTCGAAAGAGCCTGAACCCGGGAAACTCCTCCGCCACCAGATCCGGCGTTCCATCGGTGGAGGCGTTGTCCACGATGATGACCTCAGCGGCCAGATCAACGTCCTCCGCCAGCGAGCGGAGACACTTATGGACGTACTTCTTCGCATTCCAGGTAACGGATATGATCGCGATTGCAGGGGTAGCCATAGAGGTTCTGTCGTTCTGTTCAGCGGACATCGTTTCAGCAGCCGGGCGAATTCATATCTGGCAAGAGCGTTCAGCAAAACCACTGGCTGGCAGCAACTTCCATCGGCGCGCTGACCGGCCCGGCTTCCGGGGGCCGGACTTGTCCGGGCACGACGGCGGAACTGATGATCGCCAGCGATGCGTACCAAACGAACTGAGTCTGATCGAAATACTCAATTCCAAAGAACGCCACGGCCTGCGCAAAGAGCATGGCGCCCAGCACCCAGCACTGCCGGGCTCTTTCCGGTTGAGCTTTGCGTGTGTTACCCAGTTCCTGAAAGGATACGGTCAACAGTCCGACGAACAGCAGAAACGTGATCAGCCCGCCGTTGGTTCCCGCGTTGACGTAGGAGTTGATGGTATCCCACATGTCCCAGCCCCAGTTCGCGGTGGTCGGCGTTCCCACAAGCCACCACTCAGAGAACCGCCGGATGAACTGGTCAACCAGTGTGTAGCGGTGATATCCGGATGAGGAGCCTGTCAGGTCGATTCTGCCGATCAGCGCCCACACCGGAGCTTTCATGACGATGTGAAGTGTGATCAGGGTCAGCAGAACCGCCCATCTGATGCCGGAAAGAAGCCGCCTCAGCGGCCAGAGCAGAAGTCCCAGAATGCTGGCAGCCAGAGTGAGCAAGGCTGTACTCGAATTTGAGGTGATTCCCACCGCCATTGCGCTGCACGTGCCCACCATCGCCTGCAGCTTGTGTTTCGTGAATTTCTTGTCAGCCCACCAAAGACCGACCGCCAGTGGTAAGAGGGCGGCGCCGATCGCTCCGGCCGTGAGCGGATGAACGAACGGACCCTGCGCACGAATTCTGCCGTTGCGAACGTCGGACGCCTCCGCTTCACCGCCCAGGATCGAGAACAGATTGGTTCCGGAGACTCTCTGGTAGATCATGCCGACAGCGATCAGAATGAATAACCACACGATGGCAGAGGAAGCGCGCCGGACATCCTCGTCGGTTCTCACAAGGGCTCGCACTACAAAGTACATGCCGCCGGCATTGAGGAGAAATCCCAGCCGGTTGATGATGGCCGCCAACTCCCCTTCCCATAGGACTATGTAGGTGAGGACGGCGGAGATGCAGTACAGACAAAACACTTTATCAATCCGGTTCCATAGCTGGCCGCCGGGCGCAG
>JAUZEU010000416.1 GCA_030838885.1 Bryobacterales bacterium
GAGCCTGCTGACCGGCCTCGCCATCTACAAGCCGGTCCAGCTGAACTGGCTGATGGCGCTGCTCGGCGGCTATGAATGGGCTCGCTGGGAACACTTCTGGCTGACAATGGGCTACGTGGGGTTCTTCGGAATCCACATTGCGCAGGTAGTGCGCGCCGGCTGGGCGAATTTTCGCTCGATGGTTTGCGGCTACGACCTTACCCGCGCCGAGGTGAAACATGCCGCTAAGTGATTCGCGTCCGCCTCGCACTCCGGAACAGGAGATCGCGCGCCGTTCCCGGCGCGCATTCATGGCGCTGGGTGCTGGTGCGGCGGTCGGCATCGCCGGCTGGGAGTGGCTGAACTCAGGCACGTCAGAGGATAACGCTATCCCGCCCGCTCTGCGCAAAGTCCTGGGATTCAACGAAAAGGTTGTCCGGAATGCCCTGTACAGCAACGATCACCTGGCGAAGACCTATCCCGCTTCGGCTATTGGACAGATCAAAGTAAACGGCACTTTTGGCATCGATGAGGATCTCGACCCCGCCACATGGGGACTTGACGTCGTCCCGATGGGGGCTTCCCAGCCAGCAGCGCGTCTGAGTATGGATCAGGTCCAAACACTGCCTCGCTTTGAAGAGATCATCAACTTCAAGTGTGTGGAAGGTTGGAGTACGGTCACGCAGTTCGCCGGAGCGCGCCTGTCGGATTTCACGGCGCGTTTTGCTCCCGGCTCGGAGAAAGCGGACTGCGTCGGTATGAAGACGCCAGACGAGGAGTATTACGTCAGCATCGACATGCCAGGCGCCCTCCATCCGCAGACACTTCTGGCCTATGAGATGAATGGCGCGCCACTGACCGCCAAACACGGCGCGCCGCTGCGTCTGGTGGTTCCGGTGAAGTACGGCATAAAGAACATTAAGCAAATTGGCCGGATTGAGTACACGAACAGCCGACCCGACGACTATTGGGCTGAGCGCGGGTATGACTGGTACGCAGGCCTGTAGGTTTACCAGGCTGCTTCGATCAGCCGTCCGATGGGCGCGGTCACCGCAATAGTGACTTCGCCGATCGGTTTGCGCGCGGCTTGCAAATCCGCGCTGGCTTTATGGGGCGTGCCGGAAGCCATCGACGCCAGTGCCTGGGCTGAAATCTTCGCCAGCGTGGCGGAGACCGGCGCCGCATCCCGTAATACTGCTCTCCAGGACGCCAGCGCCTGCACTTTTGCATCATTGCCTGACCATAGATTTAGCCACCGCCGAATCTCGTCGCGCGCCGCGGTATCGGTTTTGTTCGAGAGATAACGGTCCACCACTTCGCTGAAGTGCCTGGCCACGCTGCTGTCCGGCCGGGCTACATCCGCCAGACGGTTCAACGGAGTGCTCTGCGTGTAATTGGGATTCACGTGGTGCCTCAGCCTGAGCGCGCCTGGCGCCAGCACGTCGGTCAACGTCTGCACAGCTTCGATATCAGCCGACCCGGCCAGCCGCTCCAGCATGGTCCGGTAGTTCAGGTTGTGCCGAAGCCCCAGCTGATCGAGTTCCGAATCGACCATCGTCAGACGCCGGTACATATCGGGAACGTCGCGCAGCCCCGCCGGCGACCAGAGCCGCTCCGCGATAGCCGCTGACCGTGGCCACATGCGCGATTCCACATTCTCGGCTGACGTGTACTCCGTCCACATGCAAATCTCGCCGCCGAGAATTCGCTGTTTGTCGGCCGCGCCCAGGGAATCCACCAGACCACCCATCGGGTCCACCAGATACATCTTCGCCGAGGTTTCGGTGTGATCCAGATAATAGCCGGATGACAGGATGCCCGCGTAGCCCTGCCTCGCAGCGTCGGCAAGCGACTTCGCTCCACGCCAGGACTGAATCACGATGTCTTTCGGGAGCGCCGGGTTCAAGATCTCGTCCCACCCCTCCATGTGCTTGCCGTACTTCGTCAGAATCTTTTGCACCTGTTGATTGAAGTAGGCGTGAAGATCTTGCTGGCCGGCGAATCGACGCTCCTTCATGAAGGCCGGGATGTCGGTGGTGTTGCCATTCCAGTGCCTTCCATTTACCTCATCTCCGCCGATGTGGAAGTAAGTATCCGGAAAAAGCGAAGCCATTTCGCCGATGAAAGTATCCAGAAACGCATAGACTTCAGGTTTTGCCGGATCCATCGTCGGATCACTGATGCCCCACGTCCGAACGATGCGGTACGGGCCGGGAACCGAGCCCAGCTCCGGATAGCCCACAAGCCAGCTGGCGGTGTGGCCGGGCATATCGAATTCGGGCACCACGCGGATGCCGCGAAAGCGCGCATATTCAATCACCGCGCGAATGTCGTCCTGGGTGTAGAAGTTTCCGTCGGACCCCAGCTCCTGCAGCTTGGGGAACTTCATCGATTCCACCCGGAAGCCCTGGTCGTCGGACAGATGCCAATGGAAGACGTTCAGTTTCACAGCCGCCATTCCGTCCAGCGTGCGCTTCACCACGTCCAGCGGCATGAAGTGCCGGGAAACATCCAGCATCAGACCGCGCCAGGCAAAGCGGGGGCGATCTTCGATGGTGACGGCGGGAACGCTCCAGCCATCCGCCGTCTTTTCGATCAGCTGGAAGAACGTCTCCAGCCCCTGGATTTCGCCCAGGACAGTCGGGGACGTGAGCACGGCCCCGACTCGCGTCACCTCCAAACGGTAGCTCTCATCGTCTTCCAGCGATTGCACCATGCTGTCGGCCATCTTGACCTGCACCGAGAGGCCAGTACCGTCGGCCCCCAGGCTCAATCCGATAAGACGCCCGATGCGATCCTGCATGCGCCCGATCGCACTGCTGTGGCGGGACCATGAGCCACGGGAAGGCTGTATACCGAAGCCCGGCCCGATCTGCATTCGGCCCTCGCCGGCGCGGATGGAAGCCGGCATCGGCATCACCCGCCACTGCGCGTCAACACACCCGGACGCGAGCAGCAGAGCTATCAAGGTGCGCATCGTTTCCCTTCATCCTATACGCTATAAGAATGCCCCTCACAATCGCCGGACGCACCTTTCAATCTCGGCTTTTGATCGGTACCGGCAAGTATCGAAGCTTTCAGGAGATGGCCCGGTGCCATTCCATCTCCGGTTCCGAGGTCGTTACGGTCGCCGTGCGGCGGGTGAACCTGACCGACCGCACCAAGGAAAGCCTGCTGGACTACATCGATCGGGAGCGGATGTCTATTCTTCCCAACACTGCCGGCTGCTACACGGCGGATGATGCCATTCGCACAGCCCGGCTGGGCCGCGAAGTAGGCCTCTCCAACTGGGTGAAGCTCGAAGTCATCGGTGACGAAAGAACGCTCTTCCCAGACAACCAGGGGCTGCTGGAAGCTACCCGCGTTCTGGCAAAAGAAGGTTTCGTCGTGCTGCCCTATACAAACGACGATGTTGTGAACGCCCGCAAGCTGATCGATGCCGGCGCAGCGGCAGTCATGCCGCTGGCAGCGCCCATCGGGTCAGGTCTTGGCATTCAGAACATCACCAACCTCCGCATTATGCGCGAAATGATCACCGAAGTGCCGCTCATCGTAGATGCTGGAGTGGGTACTGCTTCAGACGCCGCCATCGCGATGGAACTCGGCGCCGACGCAATCCTGATGAACACCGCCATCGCAGCCGCGGATGACGCGGAGAAGATGGCGCTTGCGATGAAACTTGCAGTGGAAGCGGGGCGCCTCGCGTTCGAAGCCGGCCGCATGGAAAAGAAGCTCTATGCGACCGCCAGCAGTCCGCTTGCAGGTGTGATCGGAAGATAGTTGAATTTGGTGGCGGGAGGGAGACTCGAACTCCCGACCTACGGATTATGAGACCGTCGCTCTAGCCAGCTGAGCTACCCCGCCAGGGAAGAATGGCCGTGACACGGCCAAACACGATTCTAACATTCCCGCTTTCGACATGGAACGCCCAGCCGCGTGTTGGGGAGCATGCGAAAATGGTATTTGACAGGCGTTGGATGGATAGCCGCTCGCTTCAACTGCTTTACGCAGAAGAGGTGAGAGGAAAGTCCGGTCTCCACAGGGCAGCGTGCCGGCTAACGGCCGGGGGGGATCCCTCAAAGGGGTCTTTACGGAAAGTGCCACAGAAAATATACCGCCGGCTGGTTCTGCAAAGGATCGGCAGGTAAGGGTGAAATGGTGCGGTAAAAGCGCACCGCGGACGGAGTAATCCGGCTGGCAGGGCAAACCCCACGCGGAGCAAGACCAAATAGGGGAGAAGGAGTGGCCCGCTCCGTTAAACTTCCGGGTAGGTCGCTTGAGCCGTTCAGTAATGGGCGGCCTGGATGAATGGCTATCGCCCGCAAGGGTACAAAAACCGGCTTATAATCCTGCGTCTGTCAAAAAAGAATGCCGGGACTGTTACCAGCCCCGGCCAAACGACTTACAGATCAGTTGCTGACTTAGCGTGCCAGAAGTTCGTAATGTGGCAAGGGCACGCTAACAGGAATTACGCCCTGTGTTTCGCCGTACTGCTTGGGCCGCAGCCAGTTTCCGAACTCAATTCCAAACACAACACGATCTCCACTGCGGAAATTCTGGAACGTGGTATTCACATCCGCCCTGACAAATACCGCCACTGAATCCCGCGGAAAGAATGATAGTTTCAGGAATCCGGTCGGAAGCTTATTCGCACCCTGCAGGTACCGCTTCATGTACGCCCCGCCGCCTTCAATGGTTAAGCGCTCCTTGACTGCCGTAATGCCATGGAGTCCTATTTGGTCGTCATACCGCAGATAGGCCGGGATACGGCCTGCAAAAGTCCCCGGCGCCGTGCTGACGTTCGCGTATTGGCGGAAGCCTTTGCCCCCGAACACACCGATCATGCCGCGCTTGCCAACTATGTCGATGGTGAGAACTCCGGCGCCCAGCATCGCACCACCCTGATAAGCATTCAGCGAGACGTAATCGAACTGCGCAAACGCACCCACCTGCACACGGTTGAAACGGTTCAGAAGCCCAACATTCAGGATGCCGTCGCTGAGCCCGTCAAGCCGCCCTTCGGACTTCCGGAAGTATACCCAGTCGCCGTCGATCTGCACCCCATGAGTGCCTGGCTGGTCCGACGTTTTGCCGTTTCCAAACGGTATCAATGCCTTCGCAAATACGTCACTGCTGAACTTACCGATCTTACCGTTGCCAAAGCGTGAGCCGTTGGCAAAGGTCGGTCCGATATCGAAGCCAACTAACGCGTACTTGCGGTTACGCAGGGCAGTCTGAGTAAGTGCGTAGTCGGCTGCGCGAGTGGCTTCCGTCCGGGCGATGGTGGTCGTCTGTTCGGACGTCAGTGGCGAAGGCCGGCCAACAAGTTCCCGCGTATCCGTATGAATGGCCCCGGCCTCCTGCTGCAGTGCTGTTGCAGCTTGCTGCAATGACGCCGTTGCCTGCCGGATTGCCGTGGTGTCACCCTGCAGAGCCCTGACCTGAGTCTCAACGTCGCGTAATTGGGTCAGGATTCCGTCGATTTTCCCTAATTGCGCGCGCGCGTACTGTTGAAACTGATAGATGGCATCGTTGAGAGTGCCATCACTTATGGGCGTGCCATCCGGCGCGGTTACCACAATACTTACACGTCTGTTGATAAACCGTGCGTTTCTATCTCGTCCAGGTATCTCCGGACTTGTTTTGCCTTGAGCCTGCACTGTGATCTGATTCGCCTGGGCGCCATATTTCTGCAGGAAAGCCGAAACGGCTTCGGCCCTCCGTTGAGAAAGGGCCTGATTGTATCGATTCGATCCAATCTGATCGGCGTTGCCCGTAAGCACTACCTTATAGTCGGGATGCTGCTTCAACTGATCTGCCAGCCGTAATAATCCCGGGAAACCATCAACAATCACCGCCTGGTTAAATTCAAAGTTAATTTCTTCCCAGTCATTCGCCCGCGCCTTTGTCTCGATAGCCTGGGCGAATAATACACGCCCCGATAAAACTGCAACCAGGACTATGCCCGGAAGTTTTTGCCACATGTTGTGGACCTCCGGGTCAACCCCTCGCATCCGAATCTCCCTTGTAAACAAATTTGCAATTCAGATAATCTGAACAAATTCATGGGCCTGAGAATGTTTCTAATTGAATCGGATATGCATCACGCTTCTGCTAAGTGGCATCGCTATCGCTCAACAACGGCCGGCTGGCCAGCCCACAGGTGAAGTTCGTCTTACGGTGCTTGATCCGTCCGGGGCAGGCATGCAGGCTTCAGGGCAACTTCGGGACCTCTCAACGGGGGCGATGCGAACTTTTCAGACAGACACGGGTGGCAAATTTGCGTTCGGTGGATTACCTTTCAGCGGGTACCGGCTGGAGGCTTCTGCACCGGGCTTCGTGCCAAAGTCCGTTCGCGTTGATGTCCGGTCTGCAACACCAATCGTCGAAACGTTGACACTTTCCCTTGCCGGTGCGCAGGGCAAAGTCAATGTCGTTGCGACTATGCCTTTGCCCGGCATGGAACTCTCACCGGATCAGATACCTTCTCCCGTGCAGACTGCCTCGGAGAAGGAAATCGCGCAAACCGGCGCGCTGGATCTGACAGACTTCCTGCGACACCGTTTCAATGGTGTGCAACTCAATGAGGTGCAGGGCAACCCGTTCCAGCCCGATCTCAATTATCGGGGCTATACTGCCTCGCCACTGCTTGGCACTCCCCAAGGCCTCTCTGTCTATATGGATGGAGTGCGGCTGAACGAGCCATTTGGAGACGTGGTGAGCTGGGATCTGATCCCCCGGAACGCGATTTCCTCGGTGACCCTCATGCCGGGCTCCGATCCGCTCTTTGGCTTGAATACTCTGGGTGGCGCTCTGTCCGTTCAAACAAAGGATGGGGTCGCAAACCATGACACATCGGCCCAGGTGACGTATGGAAGCAGCGGACGCAAGGCGCTCGAGTTCGAGAGTGGCGGCGGCAAAGCTACCGGACTCAACTGGTTTTTCGCGGGAAATCTGTTCCATGAATCGGGATGGCGTTTCGATTCGCCGTCAGATGTGCGGCAGGCTTTCGGAAAGCTGGGCTGGCGTACCGGGAGGACAGATTTGAGTCTCAACTCTGCCTTCGCCTATAACGGACTCCGGGGAAACGGCCTGCAGGAGCAGCGTTTTCTGGCGCGTGACTGGAGCAGCGTCTACACGATTCCGGATATCACGCGCGACCGTTCGCCATTTTTGAATCTGACCGGGCGGCACACCGTGAGCGAGACGTTCACCCTTACGGGCAACGCTTACTTCCGCTACATTCGTGCGGATACGGTCAACGGCAACCTGAACACCGGCTCGCTCGACCAGCAGATCTACCAGCCGAACGCGGCTGACCAGGCGGCTCTAAAGGCTGCAGGGTATACCGGCTACCCGGTCGGCGGCGCTACATCGGCCAATACCCCTTACCCGAAATGGCGCTGCATTGCCCAGGCGCTTCTTCGCGACGAACCTGCCGAGAAGTGCAACGGCCTGACGAACCATTCTCTGGAGGCCCAGAATAACTACGGCTTCGCTGGCCAGGGGACGCTTCTTAGCTCGCGTGGGGCGATACACAGCCAGTTCACGGCCGGGGCGGCTTTCACTGGAAGCTTCATCGATTTCACCCAATCCACGCAACTGGGCTATCTGAATCCCGACCGCAGCATCACCAGTGTGAATGCATTCGGCGATGGAACCAGTAACGTAAACGGTGCGCCGTTCGATGACCGCGTCAATCTGCATGGGCGAAACTGGACGTGGAGTCTGTACGCCACAGATACCCTCACGATTGGGAATGCCTGGAATGTGACGCTCTCAGGGCGGTATAACCGGAACACGGTTCAGAACGCCGATCGCATCCAGCCACAAGGCGGCCCCGGTTCGCTGAACGGCAATAACGTGTATGGCCGGTTGAATCCCGCGATCGGCGTGACGTGGGGTCCGAAGCCTGCCTGGAACGCTTACATGAGCTACACCCAGGGCAGCCGGGCACCCACTTCCGTGGAACTCGGCTGCGCTGACCCTGATAACCCCTGCAGCCTGCCAAACGCGCTGGCGGGAGATCCGCCGCTGAAACAGGTCAGCACCGGTACGTGGGAGGCCGGGCTGCGTGGAAAGCCCGGCAGCGGCATCAGCTGGAGTGCCAGCGGATTCCGTTCGGAAAATCGGAATGACATCTTATTTGTCGCCTCGCAAGTGAGCGGTTCAGGGTACTTCAGGAATTTTGGCAAGACATTGCGGCAGGGGGCTGAAGTGAGCCTGCAGGTTCGCTTGAAGCGCATCACTTCCGGGGCGGGCTACACGTTTCTGGATGCAACTTACCAAACCGCCGAGACAGTCTCCGGCACCGGCAACAGCACAAACGACTCGGCAGTTCTGGGCCTGAAGGGCACTCATGGTGTTATTCACATCACGCCTGGTAATCGCATCCCGCTGGTGCCTCAACACAATTTCAAGATCTTCGGAGATGTTGAGGTGACCCGCAGGTTTTCGGTGGATCTGGATCTGCTCGCCATCTCCGATTCGTACGCCCGGGGTAATGAGAACAATCTGCATCAGCCTGACGGCAAATACTATCTGGGGTCCGGGAAGTCTCCGGGTTATGCGGTGGTCAACATGCGCGGGCAGTATGACCTCACCCGCCGGTTTCAACTGGCCGCTCAGATCGACAATCTTTTCGACCATCAATACTACACCGCGGCCCAACTGGGTGCGACCGGGTTTAACGATCAGGGCACTTTCGTGGCGCGGGCCTTCCCGGCATACGCGAACGGCGAGTATCCGGTGCAGCAGGCCACCTTTTACGCTCCCGGCGCGCCGAGGCGGGCGTGGGTGGAACTCCGCCTCAGATTCTAACGAGACATGGCTTTCGTAACATAGTATTTTGATCATTGTTGGCGCAGGAATTATAGGCCTCTCATGCGCGTGGAGGCTCGCTCAACGGGGCGTCCCCGTTACTGTTTTCGACTCGCGTGAAGCGGCTCGGGAGGCAAGTTGGGCGGGCGCCGGTATGCTGGCTCCCGGGGGTGAACTCGATACCGCTTCCCCGCTGGCGACCGCTGCGATGGAGAGTCTGCGGGAGTATCCCGAGTTTGTGCGGGAACTTGAAGAGGAAGCCGGCGAGAGTATCGACTTCCGAAGAGCCGGCGCAGTTGAAGTCGCATTCAGCGACGCAGAAAACGACGCTCTCGAACGGAAGAGTCTGCGGCAGGCGGAGCTTGGGATACACTCCGAATCCTGCCTGCATGCGGGTTTTCCAGCCCGGCTCTATCCTGACGACGCGGTAGTTGACCCAAGGGATGTGACCCGGGCTCTGCTCACCGCCTGCCGTCGCCGAGGGGTGGTCATACGTGAGCACGAGCAAGTGCTCGAAATCTCGCGTGATGGCAGGAGCGTCCGGACCATCAAAGGCGACCACGGCTCGGAGGGGGTTCTGATTGCGGCCGGGGCATGGAGTTCAGCCCTGCTGCCCGGCTTGCCGCGCACGATTCCGGTCCGCGGGCACCTGATCTCCTGGGTGATGACACCGTGGCTGCTCGGCCCTATTCTGCGCCACGGACATACATACGTTCTGCAGCGGCGGTCGGGAATTCTGGTGGCCGGGGCTTCCACCGAACGTGTGGGTTTCGACCGAACGCTCGACGAGAGCGCCATTGATGACATTCAATCGCGGGCGATCTGGCTTCTGCCGGAGTTGGGACTGCAACCGCCCTCGGAGCGATGGAACGGATTTCGTCCAGACATCGAAGCGGAGTGCCCTGCGGTCGGCAAGGTCCCTGGAACCTCGGTCTGGACGGCCTTCGGGCACTATCGGAATGGAATCCTGCTGGCACCCGAAACGGCCCGACGAATCGCTAAGATGCTCACGTAAAGCCCTGCGGACCCCGCCCTATCCTTCCACCCAGCGGGGAAATGGATTTCCCGGAGCTTCCCGGCAACCATGCAGCAATTCCGGCATACGCCTGGTGCGTCTCAACAAACCCTCCAACATTTTCTCCAGTTCAGCCTCGTCGCCGGCGATCCACTCCGGCGGCATCTGGCGAAGTGCTTTATCAATGACTTCGGCCGGGAAATTCAGCACTCTGGAGAGCCATGGTTCGAAATCGCCCAACGACCTCACTGTTTGATAAACCATCCGTCGCGGATAAAGCCCGGTCAGCGCCGATTCCGGAAAGTTCCAATGCGGCCCATTGAATACAAACCCATGGTCGATCATGAGCGTGACAAAACCCTGCTTGCGCGGGGGCACTCCGGGCTGCGCCAGCCAGTCCTTCAACTGCGCGCGGAAGAACACCGACTGCCGACCGTCGGCATTTCCGGTCCAGCGGTCGAAGACCAGCACCGCGCGAAACTGGTCGGCATTCGCGACCTGCCCGAGTAATGCGTCAGGTATGAAGTCGTAGATCGCCAGCGTATCCGGGTTGCCCGGATGGCGCGAGCCGAACTGCCAGCCAGGCTCCACCGGAACCCTGCGCGTGCCTGTTTGCAGGTACACATCGGGGTTCGCGGCGAGAAATTCCCGCGAAAGCCGGACAATCTGATACTCGGGGGAGGCAATCTGCAGATGGGTCAGAATCTCGGCAGCAATCATCTCGTTGACGAGAATGCGGCGATGCTGCGGGTTATTCTGAAACTTGACGACATAGAATTTGCCGTCATCGGCTTCCAGCAAATGTGCCTGGGCGCCGCCCCTCATCTTCCGGATGAAACGACGCGCGTTTACAGGCATGTGTCTGGCTGGAGGGGGAAAGTCATCGCAGGGAGAGATATGCCAGAAGAGACGAAGCCAGACGCCGCTGCCGCCAAAGATGCGGTTGCCAAGAATCGGGACGAAGTTGCGCTCGAACTGATGAAGTTTATCGCCGTGAGTACCGGATACGGCAAGGGGAACACCACTGCGGCCGGTTTTTCAGGAAAGCCCGCGAAATCGTCGGAAGAATATGCCGACGCACTAATCCAGCTGTTCGAGAAGTGCCGGGCGGTAGTAGCCAAACCGGTTCCGGAGGTTTAGATCACGGTGATTCAGCAGGGCGGTAAATACAAGTTCCTGTATACCGCCCGCTCGATTAGCGCTTTCTGGCTTTCACGACGGCTTTCTTTGCGACGGCTTTCTTAGCCGCTGCCTTTTTCGCAACAGCTTTGGCCGGGGCTTTCTTTGCAGCTGCCTTCTTCGGCGCTGCTTTCTTAGGTGAAGCCTTTTTCGGGCCGGCTTTTTTTGGCGCGGCTTTCTTCACGGCCTTCTTGGCAGGCACTGCTTTCTTCGGCGCCGCTTTCTTTGCAACTGCTTTGGCTGGAGCCGCCTTCTTCGCAACGGCCTTCTTAGCAGGTGCTGCTTTCTTCGGCGCTGCCTTCTTTGCGACTGCCTTTTTCACAGCACCCTTAGTTACAGCTGCCTTCCTGGCCGCGGCCTTTTGGGGCGTAGCCTTCTTCACCGGTGCGGACTTGCGCGGAGATGCTTTTCGGGCGTTCTTCACGGGCTTGCGCGGTGGGGTTGCTGCCTCATCAATTAACGCGGCGGGAGCCTCTGCAGCCGGTTCCGGGGCTGACTCCGCCTCCGCGGCCGCAGGCTCAGGAGCGGGCACCGCCGCGACCACGACGACATCCACCACTTCGTCATCGTCTTCCTCGTCTTCAGCCTCTTCGTAGTCGTCGAGCTTGGAATCGAGGTCTTCAGCCTCGTCGTCGTAGTCTCGGAAATCTTCCATTTCGTCTTCGTCCTTCATGGCAAGCTTCGGATCATCGAACATTCAGTGAGGCTCCTGTTTTAGGCGGATCATCAATAGCATACCCCTTTTTGTTTTGTTCTCAAATGACATGCCTGCGTGTCAAGGAAAAAATCGTTGTTAGCCTAAAAACAAAAGCCCGTCGCAATGACGGGCTCCAAGGGAAGAAGGAAGACAACACCGAAGGCGGACGGAAAACAAAGCCTCTGTTAACGAACCAAAGGTCTGGCCTTACGATTGGCCTGAGCGATTGTGCCCGCCGTCTTGTGAACCGGGTTTTTCGCCGCGACTGTGGTTGCGGACTTCCTGCTGCCGGAGGTCGACCCGCGGGCTACCACCTGATTGCGGTCTGCGCGAAGATTCCGGCCTTTAGAGGCAGTTCTTGCCGCCGCACTGATTGCTGGAGCCGCCTCACGGTAAACAGCGGGAATCAGTAGCTTGTCACCCGGCGCAGGCTCAGAACCGACGGCAATCTGATTAACCGCTGCAATGGTCGACGCCGACGAATTGAACCTCCGTGCGATCGCTGCCAGGCTCTCGCCCGCTTCCACGCGATGCATCCGCGAAGAGCAGCGCCTTTCGGCCGGCACCAGATCCAGGCCTGCCTGAGTCGGCTCGCCCATTCCGTGCGGAATTCTGAGGTCGAAGCCTTGCGGGGCAATTCCGCGCAGAAGCGATGGGTTCAGCTGCTGCAACTCCGGAATGGATGCATCAGTCAAATCGCTGATGAGCGCCAGATTGGTTGGTGCGGTTAGCTTAACTGTGTCGTACTGCCAGGGTTGATCGGGAACGACCTGATCCAGGCCGTACTCAGGAGCGTTCTTGGCCATAATGGTCATCGCCAGGATGATCGGTACGTAATTGGTGGTCTCTGCGGGGATCGCATGACGGGCCCGCAGTTCCCAATAATCGGCATATCCAGTGTGTTCTACGGCTTTCTCCACACAGCCGGGTCCGCAATTGTAAGCCGCGATCGCCAGATACCAATCGCCGAACTCGTTGTAGAGGTCTTTCAAATGGCGGGCTGCGGCGCGCGTGGCCTTCTCGGGATCGAAGCGGTCATCCGAGTGGGCGGTTTGCGTGAGCCCGTACTGGTTGCCGCGGAACTTTACGAACTGCCACATTCCACCTGCAGCCGCACGAGAAACGGCACGCGGCAGAAAACCTGATTCCGCCTGCGCCAGATGAATCAATTCCTGCGGCACACCCTCTTCCGCAAGAATTCTGGAAATCATAGGGCGATACTTCCCAGCCCGCGCCAAGCCATACTCAAGAGTCTTGTGCCCGCGTCCGTTGAAGTAATTGATATACCCAAGAACTACGTCGTTCATGACCAGCGGCAAGGCAGATGAAGTAGTCTGAATCTCGGTTCGGACCTTCTCCTTGATTCGCGGGTCCACAGGGAAGGTCATCTGTACGATATCTTCGAGCGGCGCCTTATCGAACTGCGGAACGGTCTGCTGAACGGCAGCACCCAGGCTACTCAGGTCGTAGCGATGGATTGAGTCCACCAGGTCTTCCAGCCGCGATTCATAGAGCGAGCGGTTGGTTGGACTATCGGACGCCTGCAGCATCAGGTCGATGGCCGTATCGAATTCGCTGCGGGCCTGATCGAAACTCTGATCCTGGTAAAACTTGCGCCCGTTCCTGAATCTGTCCTCCGCTTTTTGAATCAACAGATCGGAAGCACTCGGCTGGAACAGGACAGAGATCTTCTTCTGCTCCTTCGCAACCTGATTCAGATAAGAGAGGTGTTCGGTGTCCGCGATATCTGCTGCAAGCGGTGAGCTGGAGGTACGAACTGCTGCGGGAGCAAGGAAAGAAGTTTGGAGATTAGATTGCTGAGGAAAAAGGTAAGAAGAAGGGAATAGGGACGACACTACCGCCACAACAGAGGTATGTAGGACGGTTTTCAGCTTTCGGTTCACACATTCACCTCAAATAGAAATACCGGTCCACCGGTTTGATCCGCAACTTCTTCAGGCTAACCCGAACGTTACAACAACGTCAACCTGAATCAGTGTAACGTTTCGCACCCTTTTGTCACATGGCTGAGTCTTCCGGACACAGGGTCACAGTTCAGCCCAGCCGAATTTATTTACTCATCTTCCGCATCTTCATCACCTGTACGCGCTGCTTTCGCTGAGGCAATAATTTTCTCTGCCTGCAGCTGTGGCACGTAATCGTAGTGATCGAACTCCATGGAAAACGACGCACGTCCCTGGGTCATAGACGTCAGATCGTTTTGATAACTAAGCATTTCCGCCATGGGGACATGCGCTCGGATGATCTGCGTAGTTCCCTGCGTGTCCATTCCGGAAATGCGCCCGCGGCGCCCATTCAGGTCTCCCATCAGGTCTCCCGCGAACTCTACCGGCGCCTGTACCTCGACATTCATGATCGGTTCCAGGATGGTTGGCTTCGCCGTTTGCATGGCCGCACGGAATGCTTTCCGGGCCGCCAGCTTGAAAGCGAGTTCCGAAGAATCGACGTCGTGGTAGGAACCGTCATACACGGTGACTTTGAAATCGACCATCGGGAAGCCGGCGAGAAAACCGCGCTCGGCCGTCTCAATAATCCCTTTTTCCACTGCTGGAATATAATTTTTGGGAATTGACCCGCCGAACACCGCATTTGCGAACTCAAACCTCGCTCCGCGAGGCAGCGGTTCCATGCGGATCCAGCAATCGCCAAACTGCCCGTGACCGCCGGTTTGCTTCTTGTGACGGCCCTGCACGTCGGCGGTTCCACGAATGGTTTCGCGGTAAGGAATGCGGGGCGCCTTGAGTGTGACGTCCACTCCATAACGCTTCTTCAGGCGGCTGACGGCGATTTCCACGTGCTGCTGGCCAGTGCCCGCCACCAGGAAATCCTTCGTTTGTGGATCCCGATAAAAACGAAGCGAAAGGTCTTCTTCCAGCAACTTGTGGAGCGCGTTTCCCATGCGATCCTCGTCACCACGGCTCTTGGCTTCCACCGCGAACGCAATGGAAGGTTCGGACAATTTCACCGGCGCGAACTGCACGGGGGACGTTTTATCGCTGAGCGTATCGCCGGTGAGCGTGTCTCTCAGCTTTGCCACGGCACCTATATCACCGGCATGCAATTCGTTTACCGGCACGATGGTTTTGCCCTGTGGAGCGCCAATGTGGGCCAGGCGTTCTTCGGTGCCCTTGCCACTTACAAAGAGATGCGCGTCGTTCTTCACACAACCGGAGAGAACGCGGAAGAATGAGAGCCTTCCGGCGAACGGATCGGCCGTCGTTTTGAATACGTAGGCCGCGGGCGGTTGGGTATCCTCGCACCTTCGTTCGATCTCTTTGCCGTTCAGCATCACTTTGGCAGGCGGCCGATCCGCCGGGGAAGGAAACGCCTCCACAATCAGGTTGAGCAGCCAGTCCGAGCCGATATCGTGCAGGCCGGACATGCAAAGGACCGGGAAGAGGCGAACCTCGCGCATCTCCTCGTCGATCCCGCTAATGACGTGTTCTTCGGGGAGCGTGCCCATTTCAAAGAACTCTTCCATCAGCTCGTCCTTACCTTCAGCCACTACTTCGATCAGTTCGGCATGGGCTTTCCGGGCGGCCTCGGCATATTCGGCCGGAATCTCCGTCTCCTGCCCCTTGCCGTCGCCGTCGACGGTATACAGGTAGGCCTTCATGCGGATCAGATCGATTACGCCCCGGAAGTCTTTCTCACTCCCCAGTGGCAGCTGAATCGGCACGGCGGCGCGCCCGAAACGCGCGTGGATACTTTCCATGGTGCGCTCGAAGCTGGCCCGGTCGCGATCGAGCTTGTTGATGACGATGGCGCGCGGCAAATGAAACTCCTCGGCCGTGCTCCACATCTTTTCAGTCTGCGGCTGCACGCCGGCGACAGCATCGATCACGACAATGGCGGCGTCGGCGGCAATCAGCGCGGACCGGGCGTCGTTCAGGAACAGGTTGAACCCGGGCGTGTCGAGCAGGTTGATCTTGGTCTTGCGCCACTCGGTTGCGGCGATCCCCGTGGAGATCGTCAGCTTGCGATTGATCTCTTCTTCGTCAAAGTCAGTTACGGTGTTCCCTTCGTCGACCCGCGTCAGGCGACTGGTTGCACCTGCGGCATAAAGCAAACCGGCCACTACGGAGGTCTTCCCGCAGTGGCCGTGGCCTACAATGCCCACGTTTCTGATGTCCTTCGTCTCGTACGTTCTCACGGATGCCTCCGTTTACGTCCGGCATCGTATCACAACTGATCCTTATACTGTTCGAGCGCAACCTTTACTAATTGGGTTCGGGTTTTCACGCCGAGCTTTTCGCACACATGCCGCAGCGATGCCTTCACGGCTCCTTCTGATATTTCCAGTTGCACCGCCATCTCGCGGTTCGTCAACCCCGATAGCAGAAACCTCAATACGGTTCGGTCGCGCTCCATTAAGGTGGGGCGCTTTGGCAGCCGCGTGCGGTCTACGGTTCGAAAAAGCGGACCCAAATACACCGGCTCCAGCCACGCTTCACCGCCGGCAACCTGCCGGATCGCGCCGCACAGGACCTCGCTCGAGTGGTGCTTGTGCAGGATACCGCCGACACCGCCCTGAATCAGTTGCACAGCTTCCTGATCACTCATGCCGGCCGTGACGACCAAAATTTTGCCGCGATAACCAATTCCGCGTGCGCGCGAAACGAAATCGATCGCGCGCCCTGCGCCCAGGTCCACATCTAAGAGGACCATCGTCACGGCGCCCGGCATCACCGCTTCAAGAGCCTCAGCCGCAGACCTGGCCTGGCCCACCACAACAAAATCCGGTTCTTTTTCGAGCATCCGGGCCAGGCCTTCCCGGAACATGGCGTGATCGTCCACCAGAAGCAGGCGGATCGGCGCAGCGGCTTCACTCATCATTCACCATATCCTTAACAGACTGAAGTTCCACGGCGAAACGCGATCCGGTCCCCGTCGGTTCCCACCGCAGATCGCCGCCGTAGCCGCGAACCACGGCGCGCGATACATAAAGACCGATGCCGGTTCCCTCGGCCCCTGGCTGGAAAGGCGCGAAAAGCCGCTCAGGCGCTGAAACCCCGAGGCCGGAATCTTCAAAGGTCACAATCGAGTTTTCCCCGCGCACCGATACGGAGATCGTAAGCTCACGCACCGCACAGTCCTGAACAGCGCGAAGGCTGTTCTGTGAGAGGTTGAGAAAAGCCTGGAGCAAGCCATGTCTTTCTGCAAGGACGCGCGGCGCTTCCAGCGGGAGTCTCCATCTGACCTTCCCTCCGGATTCGCGCCACTGAGGCTCGATCACGATTCGCAAATCATCCAGTACAGCCTGCAGTGGCATCTCGTCCAGAGACTCCCGGCTGCGGGCGTTCAACTCCACGGCGGCAATGCGCTCGAGGCCACTTACAAGGGAAGTCAGCGCCTGCATGTCTGCATCTGGCTCGGCCGTACCCGCGGCAAGATGTTTCTCGCGGAGGTTGCCGCTGATGACTGATATTGCACTGCAGAGATTCCGAACCTCGTGAGAGATTGCGGCAGCCGCGATTTGATTTGCGCGCAGCAACTGGCGCAGGCTCTCCTCTTCCCGATCGCGCATGTCCTCCGATGAATCGACAATAATGGCCGCCAGGCGCTTCCCATCCGGGCCGTTCCACGAGGAAAACCAGGTGCTGGCGAGAAAAATCTCCCCGTTCTCACGAACCCCCTGGCACTGAGCCGCAGTGCGCAGCCCTGCAGGACCGGGATCGAACTGCAACGCGTCGGAAAGCACCGGCAAATAGCCTCGGATATTCCTTCCCCTCAGTGTTTCGCCGTCCGAAAGCATCAAGAGTCCCTTCGCTGCGTTATTGGCCGCGAGGACAACCCCGTGGCTGTCCAGGGTAACGATAGTGGCCGGGCTGCTTTCGACAAGGATTCTCAATTGTTCTTCCACTTCGCGCCGCAATTCCTGCTCACGCTGGATACCCGACAGCAAGTCCATATTGGCCCCACGGTTCCGGATGATCGCAATGACAAAAAGCCCCGCACCCGCATAAACCAGTAACGCGAACGGGAACCGAAGTAAGACTTCGAGTTCCGGTGCCGGAATGTAGAACAACGTTCGAAGCACGGCACAGAGAACGGCAAGCGCAACGATCTGTGCGGGCCGAAGTTTCACGGCCGCGATCACGATCGGAAATACATACAGGAGTCCGAGTGACGCGCGACTTCCAACCAGGTGATCCGCCAGCGCGATCAGCCCGATCAGCGTGAACACGGTGACAAGAACCCAGGCCCGGCTGGCCGTCAGGAGTACAGAAAGCACGCCTACCAGGATACCCCTGCTTACCGCTTAAATCAGGATGCAGCGGGCGCCGGCGACGAACAGGGTGCGCCAGACGAAGAGCCGTGGGACTGACAAAACATCACTCTAGCGGCGCGGTGGGCCCGGAGTCCAATTCATAATTTGGATGCCTGACCGCACTGATTGTGGCTTTCAGTGACCCAAAGACGCCTGAATGAACGAAAAGATAGAACCTAAGGAAGAAGTTGCTCTGCCAGCGAATTCTGATGGTGCTTTGCTGTCAATAGCTTGGAAGAGTCACACAACAAACGTCCGATTGATAACAGGGTGTCGATATCTATCTTTAGATACGTGCCTGACTATCTAATGTTCGATATGTGCCCCAAAACCAGAATAGTGAATCCAAAATATCGATTGGACATAGTCATACGTCCGCCGCTAGACTTCGAATTCCGGCGATCTGAGAGACGACCCTGTCCGTCACAATTTCTCCTGGCGATAAGCCACACCGTCCGCTTCCGTGCCGGACAATTCAAATCCTGAAGGAGCAGAGAAGTTATGAACCTGAAACGGTCTTCATCGCCGTCCTTTTCAACAAAGCTATCCCGGTTGGGAACGCGTATGCGCGATCCCGAATGGCGCAAATACGCCGGCCTGGTATTCGCCGGTAAGTTCACGGCGATAGCTTTGCTGCTTGTCGCGTTTGCGTTCCTCAATCCCGAACTCATCGGATTCCGCGCGTTCGCAGCTGACCCGCAACTCAAAGGGAATGACATAGTCAATCCGATTAACACGGTCTGGACACTGATTGCCGCGTTTCTCGTCTTTGGTATGCAGGTCGGTTTCACCATGCTGGAAGCCGGGTTTTGCCGTTCCCGCGAAACAGTCAACGTACTGATGGAATGCATTGTAGACACCTGTCTTTGCGGCATTCTTTTCTATGCGTGGGGCTTCGCATTCATGTTCAGCCACGGCAACGGGTTCATAGGCATGAACTGGTTCTTCCTGCAGGGCACGCCGGCAACTTATGAAGGAACGGGCGTTGCATTCCTTGCACTCTGGCTGTTCCAGTTCGCCTTCGCCGATACGTGTTCAACTATTACATCAGGCGCGATGATAGGTCGCACCGGCTGGATCGGCGACCTTCTTTATAGCTTCGCTGTTTCGGGTTTTATTTACCCGATCATCGGCCATTGGACGTGGGGTCCGGACGGCTTCCTGGCCACCATGGGTACCAAGGATACGTTCCTGCCCTGGGTCGGAACCGGCTTTCATGATTTCGCGGGTTCCACAGTGGTTCACTCCATCGGCGGCTTTATCGCTCTGGCTGGAGCCATCGTTCTGGGTCCGCGGATCGGCCGCAGATTCAAACGCGACGGCGGTGGACCCATGCTGCCGCACGATCTGACGATCGCGGCCTCGGGCGGCCTGCTCCTGTGGTTCGGCTGGTATGGTTTCAACCCTGGCAGCACGCTTTCCGCGATGGACTTCATCGGCATCGGTCGCGTAGCGGCAAACACAACGCTCGCGGCTTGCGCCGGCGGCTTGACGGGGATGTTCGCATCGTACTACCTGAGTAAGAAGTGGGATGTCAGCTTTACGATTAATGGCTTCCTCGCCGGTCTCGTTGCTATTACCTGTCCCTGCTACTGGGTGAGTCCTTTGGGTTCGATTATTCTTGGCGGCGTTGCGGGCGTAATTGCAGTCGCCGGTGCGGAACTGCTTGAACACCTCCGGATTGACGATCCCATCGGCGCTGTGCCGGTTCACGGTTTCAACGGAATCTGGGGCACGCTGTCGCTGGGGCTATTCGCAACCGGTGAGTTTGGCGCCACCGGCCCGTTCGCTCCGGACAATTCCGCTCCCCTCAAAGGGCTTTTTTACGGCGGTGGCACACAGCTTCTGATTGCCCAGCTTATCGGCAGCGCCATCACCTGCGTCGCGACTTTCACAATCGCGATGATCGTGATGTATGCTCTGAACGCGGTTGGTTTACTGCGCGTTTCCCGTGAAGGCGAGCTCGAAGGCCTCGACTTGCACGAACACGGCATTTCGGCTTACCCCGAATATGTGATCTCATCGATTGGCGGACCGGCCGCCATGACGCTCCCCATGGAGCGCAGTTCGCTTGGCAGCCGGACCCACGTCAGTGAGTGAGGAGACAGAGATAAATCATGAAGAAGATCGAAGCGATAATTCAGCCGCACAAGCTCGATGAAGTGAAGGAAGCTCTCAAGACAGCCGGGGTCGACGGAATGACCATCTCCGAGGTTCACGGGCATGGGCGGCAAAAGGGTCATACCGAGGTGTATCGGGGTTCCGAGTACAAGATCGATCTGCGCCCTAAGATCAAGATTGAACTCGTCCTGCAGGACACCGACCTGG
>JAUZEU010000440.1 GCA_030838885.1 Bryobacterales bacterium
GGATCGTGTTAAAATCAGGGCTTACTATGGTACAAATTGCGCCATCGATCCTCTCGGCGGACTTTGCACGCCTGGGGGAAGAAATCGCCAAAGTCGAGCGTGGCGGGGCGACAATGCTTCACGTCGATGTGATGGACGGCCATTTCGTTCCGAACCTGACACTCGGGCCGCCTCTGGTCGAATCCGTTCGAAAAATCACCGGCCTTACGCTCGATGTTCACCTGATGGTCACGAATCCGGAGATGTTTGCACCGATCTTTATCGAAGCCGGCGCCGATCAGGTCTCGGTTCATTATGAAGCCGCGACGCATCTGGACCGCACGATCCGCAATATCCAGAGTCTGGGCGCCCGGGCAGGTGTGGTTCTGAATCCGGCTACTCCCGTCAGTGTTCTGGAGGACATTCTCTTCGCCGTGGATTACGTGCTGATCATGAGCGTGAACCCAGGATTCGGAGGCCAGAAGTTCATCCCGAACGCCGTCAATAAGATCCGGCGTTTGGACCAGATCCGGCAGGAGAAGCGGCTGGATTTCGCCATCGAGATCGATGGCGGGGTAAATGACGATAACATTGAGAAGATTGTTCAGGCCGGTTGTAACTGGCTTGTCGCCGGTTCGCACATTTTTCATAGTGCCGATCCCGCCGCAACCGTGAAAGAAATGCAACAGATCGCGGAGCAGGCTACGGCGACAAGAGTTTAGGAAACACATGGAATCCGGCTACTTCGGCAGCCTGGAAACCAGAGTGCGTCCAAAATATAGGTCTAACGAGTAAAGAACGGACGATAAACGGTCATCTGATGCAGCGACGCAATCCTATTCTTGTTATCACCGCGAGCCTGCTCGCCATCCTGTTGTTTACAGGCGCCTTCCCGTTCCACAAAAAGAAGTACGAAACACCCATTTCGAAGGACACGCTCCAGCCCGATAAGGTGCTGTTCGACCGGTCCATCAAGAATATCGAAAAGGGCAACTATGAAGTGGCGCGCCTAACGCTCAACACGCTGATCAATACCTATGACACCAGCGAATTCCTCGCGAAAGCGAAGCTCGCCATTGCCGATAGCTGGTATCGCGAAGGTGGCGCCCATGGTCTGGCGCAGGCGGAAGCGGAGTACAAAGACTTCATCCTGTTCTATCCCAACATGGAAGAGGCTGCCCAGTCACAGTACAAAGTCTGCGAGATCCACTATAAGCAGATGGAGAAGGCTGACCGCGATGCAGCCCAGGCCACCCGCGCAGAAGACGAGTGCCGCCAGGTTCTGAACCAGTTTCCGAACTCCAAGTTTGCCGACCCGGCCAAACTCAAGCTGCTGCAGGTGCAGGAAGTTCTGGCTGATAAGGAATACCTCGCCGGCGATTTCTATCATCACAAAGGCAGTTTCCCGGCAGCCGCCAGCCGCTTCACCTATGTGACCTCGCAGTATCCGCTCTACAGCGGCTCCGATCAGGCACTTTGGCAACTGGCCGATTCCTACCGCAAGATGGGTGACCGGTTTGAGGGTCAGGAAGCCGATGCCCTGACGAAGATCGTGAAGGAATACCCTCTGAGTCAGCACGTCGATAGCGCGAAGGAGCGTCTCACCGCCCTCAAGCGCGCGGTTCCGCAGGCCGATTCAGCGGCTTACGCGCGTCAGAAATACGAACTCGAAAACCGCAGTAAGCAAGGCATGGTTAGCAAGGCCATCGGCATTATCACCGGTCACCCGGACACGAGTCTCGCGGCTAAGAGCGGCACGCCTGCCATGACGACGATGCGTCCGTCGGTGCCGGTCAGTGTTCCCGTGGTGGCCGCAGGTGGCGCGACTGGAATCAGCGATGTGGTGGGCAACGCTGTAGTTGGAAATACCGACACTCTCGATAAGGGCAAAGACGCCCGCATGAGCACCCAGAATGGTGTGGTGGGTAAATCAGCCGGGGGCACCGGTGAAAACCCAGCGAGCGTGGGTGCGAACGGGCAAGGGGCTACCCCCGCTGCCACTGCGGAAGCAGCGCCGCCACCGACCAACCATCCCGCTACGGCTCAGCAGATCAAGGAATATCAAAAGGCACAGGCGAAGGCAGCCAAGAAGGCAGCCAGCGCGGCCAAGAAGGGAAAGCCCGGCGCAACGCCCCCACCCACCCCCGCCGCCACTGCCACCCCGACAGTGCCCGGAACACAGGGCGCACCCGGCAGTACGACCGCGCCAGCAGCGCCCCCAGCCACAGGAACGACAGCACCGCCACAGCAGCAATGAGCCGCATACTGCTGGCCGATGACAGCCCTCATGCGCAACGCATGGGGGAGAGAATTCTGCGCGATGAGGGTCACGAGGTAATCACTGTCAGCGATGGGCGGGTGGCGATGCTGCGACTGCAGGACGCTGAGCCGGACCTGATCATCGCGGACATTTCAATGCCAGAAGTTTCGGGATTTGAACTCTGCGAATACATCAAGAGCCACGGCGGCGCTCCGGTGATTCTGACTGCTGGCGCAGTGGAGCCGATTGACGAGCGTGAGGTGGCTCGGGTTCGCGCCGACGGCGTTCTAAAGAAGCCGTTCGAGGCGACCCTGCTGCTCGGTTCGATCGGGAGGTTTGTCACTGGCTCCCGCAAGCGGTCCGCTCCGCAACCTTCTGCTGCACAGACTCCGGCCACACCGCGGTCGGTCGCAATCATCGACCCGGAGCAGGTGCGGGCTGCCGTCACGGTGGCGCTGGACGCTGCAATGCCTATGCTAATTGATCAGGTTACAGATCGGGTTCTGGCTGCACTGGCGGGCCGCAAGCCGGCGACCGACAAAGTATAAACTGCAGGAATGAACTTCGGAGTTTCCGGCAAATCGGCGCTCGTGCTGGCGGCGAGTAAGGGCTTAGGTCGCGCCAGCGCGACTGCCCTGGCTGCAGAAGGCGTTCGAGTGATGATCGGCTCTCGCGATGGGGCGCAACTGGAAAAGACTGCGGCTGAACTTCGGGAGCAAACCGGCGCGGAGATCCGATCGATGCCGGTCGATGTTACCGATCCTGCGCAATGCGCAGCGATATTTAAAGCTGCGGAATCCGCCTTCGGCCGCGTGGACATCCTGGTGAACAATGCAGGTGGCCCCCCTTTCGGTCCCTTTGAGCAGTTCGATGACGAGGCTTGGCACAAGGCTTTGGAACTGAACCTGATGAGCACGGTGCGGTTTACGCGTCTCGCCCTCCCGGGAATGAAGGCCGCACGATGGGGACGGATTGTCAATATCGTCAGTCTCTCAACCAAAAGTGTGCTGCCCGGATCAGTGCTCTCTACAGCCGGACGGCTCGGCATCATCGGGATGGCGAAACTGCTTTCGGACGAAGTCGCGCAATTTAATATCACAGTGAACAATGTGGCCTCCGGCATGATCCTGACGGACCGCGTGCGCCAGACCGCGATCAAGCCGCGCCTGGAACGCGGCATGGACGAGAAGGCCGCGCTGGAGGATATTGCGAAGAGCATTCCGGCGAAGCGCGTGGGGAGACCGGAGGAACTGGCCGCGCTGGTCGCCTTCCTCGCGTCGGAACAAGCGGCTTACGTCACCGGCGTTACCATTCCCGTGGACGGCGGCGTTGTACGGTCCATACTGTAACAGCCACTTTCAAAAGGTGTAAATCGCACCCTTTAATACCTGCCCATCAAAAGTTAGGTGGCCTCAATACATCTGAGTTAAAAACCTGTTTTTATCGGCACAAACTGAGTAGACTCATCGCGCTCTGTGGGCCACTTGACAAAATAATTGGTTGATCCTATTATGAGTTGCTCGTTGAAGTTAACTCATTCTTAACAGACACGCTAGTCAAGTCAGGTGGGGGGCTCTACGTATGATGACCTTCGCAGTCGGTGAAAAAGTTGTATATCCCAACCAGGGTGTCGGGACAATCGAAAACATCAGCACTCGATACTTCGAACAAAGGCCGGAGAAGTTCTATCTTCTTCGGCTTTTTTGTTCAAGCATGACGGTGATGGTTCCTTTCTCAAATGCCGAAACCATTGGCCTGCGGAAAATCTCGAAGAACACGGATGTAACCCGCGTTTTGGCATACCTTGCCGGATCCGGGGTCGAGAACCTGCAGGATTGGAAGATTCGGTTTAAAATCAACAGTGAGAAGATGCTGACCGGCAGCCTTCTACAAATCGCGGAAGTTTTCAAACAACTGGTACGAATACAGGCGGAAAAGCCTCTTTCGTTCCGCGAAAAAAAGATGCTGGATCGCTCTCGAACCATGCTGATTTCGGAGGTTTCGCAGGCCCGGAACATCTCCGAACCAGAGGCGATTGGCCTGATGCAGAAATCGTTGTCCAAGTCGGGTTTTCTGTTCCCGGATCCGGCGTAGGTAGTCCCACCAGATTTGCATAACCCGGGCCGGGCAGCACCTATACTAAAGGTTGCTGCTCGGCCCGATACTGATTCTGCTCACGCTCGCAGGTTGTGGTCTTTTCTATTTCCGTCCCGTCTGGTTTCCTCTTCCTATTACAGCTGAAGCTCTCGTTTTTGACCGTCAGTTCAACTGGACCCTTTGGATCGCCGGGGCGATTTTTGTTGCTGTTCAGGTGGTGCTCGCCTGGGTGATTGTGAGGGGTTTGCGAAAGACATCCACACAGATAACCCGGCGCAGCCGGCGTAGCTATCGTTGGCTTGAGATCGGCTGGACTGTGGCGACCGCGACACTATTTCTCACGCTTTCTTTTGCTGGTTCTCGTGGATGGGCGAAAACACCTGTGCGAACGCTAGGTAAGGAAACAATCGAAGTCTATTCCCATCAGTTTGCGTGGCATTTCCGATATCCCGGCCTCGACGGCCGGTTTGGGGTGACAGGCGCGACTTTCATCAACGACGCTGCGGGGAATTCGTTCGGTATTGATCCGGCGGATAAGGCGGGGCGGGACGATATCACAACGGCGAGCCTTCGGATTCCTGCTGGTCGCG
>JAUZEU010000487.1 GCA_030838885.1 Bryobacterales bacterium
GCGGTCTCACTGAATGCGGCGGAAATCCTGGGGATGGGCAAGCAATTGGGGTCTATCGATGAGGGCAAGATCGCGAATCTGATTGTGACTGACGGAGATCCGCTGGAGACGACTACCCACATCAGGCAGGTTTTCATCGATGGGAAACCGGTCGAGTTGGAGACGCGCCAGAAGCAACTTTACGAGAAGTATCTGGCGCGTCCCTGACCTGCGTTAGCGGGGCGGACCGTTGACGTTGAAGTCGGCCGGGATCTGGAAGAGCGTGGGATCCTGAGCGCCCTGGATTACGTTGGTGAGCTGATAGGTGGTTTCGCCGAAGCGGGGGTCGTTGTTGCTGCTCTTGATCAGCATCTGGAGGTCATTGGAAAACCATCGTTCGGAGACGACTTTGATTTCGCGGTCGTTGCCGATCTGCCCGGCGGGGATGGTGATGGTGGACCTTGTGCCCTGCGCCGGAACGCCATTGATGATCTGGGTGCCCAGGTCTTCTGTCGCTGCGTTCTGGGGTTCTTTGCCAGGGACCGCTTCAGCACGAGTGAAGCCCATGTTTTGTGATGACAGGGTGCCGGCGGCGACGGCTGGCATGGCCCTCGTGGCACCCATCTCCGCCTGAAACTTGTCGATCATGACGGTGTTGGACGGGCCGACAGGCCCGGTGGTTGTCCGCATCCTGACGATCATCTTGTGGGCCGATTTGTTTGTGGCGTTCAATTCGGCGCTGAAGCCGTCGACCGGGTCGGAGATGATAATTGTCTCGCCGTTATTGCGCTCGATTCTGGCGCGGCCCTGGTTGTCGCGGAAGTACTTGTCCGTTTCCTTCTTGTCGATGCGGGTGCCATCGCCCAGCACCTGAACGGTCTGGCGTTCCTCGGCTGCAGAGAAGGGTTTTCCTGTGACGGTCTTGCCGATGCCATCCACCCGGAAGGCCATCTTTGCGGCAACCGGATCGTTGTTGATGAAGTACTGGAATGAGGCGGTCTTCTCGCCGGTTTGGCCCTGCAGAGCGCCGCAAAGCGAGGCGAAGCAGGCCGTTGCAATCAGGGTTTGTCTGGTCGTCATTTAAAAGCTCCTGTTGGTGGAATTCGAGATCGAAATTAAACGCACGGCACGGGCTCGCCCGTCTTCGCTTACGACTAAGTCGGCGCGGGCGCGGGCTCCCGGATCGGCGACTTCCAGCGGGAAACCCGCGGCGATCAGCGCGGAGACGGGGATGTCCATCCGGACGATGTCCGCCCGTTCGTTGGGCCCGAGCGGGGCCGTATAAGGAATGGCGACGAACGGCTGCTCGGGTTCCGGCGCACGCGCCTTGGGGGCTTTGCGGCGCGCCCGGATGGCGGGGCGCGGGCTCTCCGGCACGGATGGCGGAGGCAGCAGGATGTTCGCGGTCTGCACCGTTTCCGGTTTCGGTTGTGGCTTGGGGGCCGGGCGCCAGAAAGCCCATGTGAGCAGAAGCGCCGCAGCGATGGCAGCACCGGCGTACCAGCGGTTAGCGGTCGGGACGCGCGGGCTGTGCGTACGGTCGAATTCCGCGAGGAGCGCGGCTTCGAGCTGCAGAGGCGGGATCAGCATGGCATCGGCAGAGAGCACGGCCGCCGCTTCGGTCAGGCGCAGTTGCGCGTCGAATCCGCGCTGACACGCGGAACAGCCCCGCATGTGGTCCCGCAGCTCCTGGTCCTGGCCACCCCGAGCCAGTTCTGTTATCCGGCCCTGAGATGTTTTACACATCAAACTGAACACCTGATAACCTCCTTCGCATCCTGAAGTTTGCGCGCCAGCAGGCCGCGCGCCCGATGGAGCCGCGAACGCACGGTTCCCACGGCGCATTCGAGCGCCCCTGCCGCATCCTCATAACTCTTCCCTTCCAGATCGCACAAAGCCACCACTTCGCGGTACCGCTCCGGCAGGGCCGCGATGGCGACTCGCAGCCGGTCCGCATCCGAGGTATCGGGCTCGCGTTCCGCCACGAACCGTTGCGCGGGAGCTTCGTCAAACGGCACCCAGCGCTGTTCGTCATGACGGCGACGCTGCAGAAACTTTCTGGTCACGCCGGTTAAAAATGCGGCGAGCTCGCCCCGGTCCGGGTCGTAGTCAGCAGCGTGATGAATCAACCAGACGAAAACATCCTGAGTGACTTCCGCCGCCTTGGTGCGGTCGGCCGTCATGTGCAGGGCAAAACGGAACACTGCCGGATAGTGGGCGCGATACACCTCGGTGAAAGCTTCGCGATCTCCCGCACGGAACCGCTTGAGCAAGTCGCGGTTTCGAAGTCGTTCAAAATCCAGCATGTCCGGTCTGCTGTTATTGCGACGGCGAACCGGGGAAAGTTCCACTATCTGGCATTCTCCCGCAAATCGGATAGAATCACGAAAGCATGTCCTCAAACGAAAATGGTCTCGATCGCAGAAATTTCCTGAAGAACGCCGCTGCGCTGGGTGCCGCCTCTTCGCTGACGAAAACAGCGCTGGGTGCGCGGCCGGCTGCGGCCCGGGTGCTGGGCGCGAATGACCGGATCAATGTCGGAGTGATCGGTTGCGGGTCGCGCGGGACCAGCATCGCGAAGGAGTTCGCAAAGTCGGGCGAGACGCATAACGCCCGGATCGCGATGGTTTGCGATGTTTACCAGAAGCGGGTGAATGCGAACGCGGCGTTCCATAAAGTGAAGGGCACGCTGGATTATCGCGAGGTGGTCGATAACCCGGAGATCGATGCGGTCTATATCGCGACGCCGGACCACTGGCATGCGGCGATCGCGGTTGCGGCGATGGACAAGGGCAAGGACGTCTATCTGGAGAAGCCCATGGTGCACACGATTGCCGAGGCGCGGCAGCTGGTGAGCACGGTGCGGGAGACGAAGCGGGTGCTGCAGGTGGGCTCGCAGACGACGTCCGGCGAGCAGTGGGCGGCGGCGAAAAAGGCGATTGCGGACGGGATGATTGGCGACATGATCATGAGCCAGGGGTCGTATCACCGGAATTCGCTGGATGGCGAGTGGAATTACGCGATCGATAATGCGGCCGGGCCGACGGGCAAGGGCGAGGATTATCTGGACTGGAAGATGTTTCTAGGATCGGCGCAGCAGCGGCCTTTCAATGCCGACCGGTTCTTCCGCTTCCG